>CAURYI010000120.1:0-2518 GCA_963529075.1 uncultured Eubacteriales bacterium | reverse complement strand
GTAAAATACTTCTCTAAAATACAATACTATTATATTACAAACTCCCTAATTTTACAACCTTTTTCAGAGTATAGTTAGAGTGGATAGTCAGTGATTTTTATATGTTTTTAATATGTCTTGATAATGTTTTTAAATTATATTTTTGTTATTACATTTATGCCTTCTTTTATTAATAAATTACATCCACTTTGTTTATTATTTTCTAAATTAACCTTCCACGGAATTGTGTATACCTCCCTATTTTGATCTATTGCATATTTTGCAGTTATCAATGATCCGCTTGTTTCATCTGCCTCTATTATGATTGTTGCTATTGATAATCCACTAATTATTCTATTTCTCATTGGAAAATTTTCTGGTTTTATTTTATCATGTATTTTATATTCAGTTATTATTAATCCTTTATTTTCTATTATCTCTCTTGCTAACTTAGTGTTTTCTTTTGGATATATTTTTGATAAGCCATTTCCTAAAACTGCTATTGTTTTTCCTTTTGCTGCCAATGCTCCAATATGTGCAAATTGATCAATTCCTTTTGCCAATCCACTTACTATTGTAATTCCTTGTGAAGCATATTTCTTCGCTATTAAATATGCATAATATTTACCTTTTACTGATGCATTTCTTTTTCCTACTATACTTATCGCTTTTGTATTTAAAATATTGATATTGCCTATATAATATAAATTTTGTGGACAATTATCTATTTCTAACAGATTATCACTAAAGCCTATATTCTCTCTATTTATTTGCTTTATTTGATATGGCATTGATTTTTCCTCCATTTTTACTTATTTTTCGCATAAAAAAGAAGCTTACTTATCGTAAGCCCCTTATTTATTGATTTAACCATTTTTCATATTCTTCGATTATTACATTTGCTACTTGTGCAGGTGTAATATTTGATGTGTTTATTACTAAATCATAATTTGCTAAATCTTCTTTATGAATATTATATAATTCAAAATATCTTTCATTTTCTAGTTTGAATCTTTTTTGTAAATCTTCTTTTTGTTCTTGTACTGTATTGAAATTTTCTGAAGATTTTCTATTTTCGTCAAAAAATGCTCTTTTTGCTGCAACATTTATATCTACTTGTAGATAGACTTTAAATGATTCTGGTACTGCATACCAGCCTAAACGTGCATCTATTACTAGATTATCATGTGTTTGAGCATATTCTTTACAACTATTTTCTATCTGTATATCAATCTCTGGATGTTGCTTTACATATTCATTGAATGTTGTTACATCCATATTATGTTCTTTTGCAAGTTTTCTGAAATATTCACCATTACGATATATTTCATAATTTAGTCTATCAGCAAGTTCCTTTGATACGGCACCTTTTCCACTGGCCAAATCGCCTGCTAATGATATGATATTCTTCTTATTCATGTTACTCCTTATATTATATCCTTGTTACGTTTTTCTTGATTTACTTTCCACTCTTCGCTGTTGTATATTGTAATTTTTCCTTCTTCGATTTCTTGTGCTGCTTCTGTTACAGGGTTTGAATCTTTTTGTGATGTCATTGATTCACTTCCTAAAGCAATTTGTCTAGCTCTCTTTGCTGTTGCTATTACTAATCTAAATCTGTTTTCTGATTTTCCTAACAATTCTACTACTGTTGGTTTATTAATCATTATAATATCTCCTTTTAATTGGTCTATTTCAATTATACTAGGCATTCTAGCCCGTGTCAATCTTTATTAGTTTACATTATACTTTTTTAAATTTAATTATTAATGATTTTACTACATAGTATATAAATATTATCGCTACCATTCCTAGCACAAAGAATCTGACATTTGGATTTTCTCTGCCAAAAAGCCCATATAAAACCATTGTGAATGATGTCATTATAAACGCTTCTACTGAATGCAAAAACAGAGTTTTTGATTCTCTTTTATTAGCTATTTCAAACATCACAACTACTGCAATTATCTCAATTATTATCAATGTTTTCATGTTACTTAAAAATGTAATTGTATTTAGTGAATTTCCTAAACCAACCACTAACCATAGATATATAATGGATGTTATTGCCATCAATATATTTGTTAATATTAGTTTATATCTATCAATATTTTTAATTAATGCTTTTTCTTTATTTTCTTTTATTTCTTTTTGAATCTCGTCTAATTGAGTTATTGTTATCTCTTCCTTTTCCTCTTTCATGGATCCCCCTAAAATTCATACTCGTATATTAACATACTTATCATTGTAATTGGTGCAGTTTCTGTTCTAAGGATTCTTTTTCCTAATCCCACTGTTTTAGCTCCTAGCTCTTCTAGCTTTTTTACTTCTTCTACGGATATTCCGCCTTCTGGTCCAATTATTATTCCTATTTTTGCTACATTTGGATTTTGTTTTATCACTTCTTTTATGTTAGTTTTTCTTTCATTTTCATAAGCTATAAGAACTAAATCGTATTTAGGAATTTCTTTTTCCAATTGTGTCATTGTTATTAAGTTTTCTACTTTTGGAATTATATTTCTCTTGCTCTGTTTTGCTG
>CAURYI010000119.1:0-2570 GCA_963529075.1 uncultured Eubacteriales bacterium | reverse complement strand
GAAGCATAACGACTAAACCATTTTCTCATAAAGATATGGATTATATTGAAATTATCGATAAGCTTGAAAAATATGTTCATAATAACTTTCCTGAATATATACAGTTAATGGAACAGAGAAAATGCTTAGCGTATTTATCCATTTTAAACCAAATTTTGGAGGTAAAAGAATATAAGAAATTACCAGATTATAAATATATTAAATCGTATTTTCGTTCGAATAGTAGAAAAATTATTTTTTCTAAAGTTCATAAAAAGCTTAAAGTGGCATTAGTATTATTGAATTTAAATGAATCGCTTTATAGATTTGTTTTAAAACAAACGAACAACAGAATTGCAAATGAGTAGACAATTAGTTTGATAAGCATATTAAAATACAATAGGAGTGATTAAATGTTTGAAAGGATTAAGGAAATACTACTAAAAAATCCAGTCATATTTTTTAGTATATATTTTCTCTTTTCATTGAAGCCGAAAATAGAATTTTTTGTACCTAACATAGTTGTGTTTTATAAATATTTTCACTATGTTTTAATGATATGGGGTATTTTGATAGCCTTTTATCATTATAAATTTATGTATAACTTTTTTAAGAATAAAGTATAATTGATACTAATAGGATTTTTTGCTGCCATAATAACTACCGTTTTATACAATATTCAGTATATCTCGGGAGAATCTATTAAAACTAGTGCTCTTACGATATTTGTAATGGTAATATTTTTGCCAGCATATCAATTATTATCGAAAAAGTATACAGAATCTCAAATATTCAAATGGATTTTTTATCCTTCATTTATTTTTAAATTCTTTATTAGTTTAGCTTCGGTCATTATGTATTTGTTTAATATTAGTATATTTATTATTGGTGAAAATAATGTACTTTATTATGCAGGTGTTAGATATGTAGAGCTTGAATCAAAGAAATTTACGCTTCTTTTATATGGACTTTATAGTGACCCGAATTATGCTGCTGTTTATAGCTTAACCTTCTTATTCTTAGGATTTTTCCTTTGGTATAAAGTAGGGCTTAAAACTAAGATTGAAAAAGTTTGTCTTTCAATTTTCATAATTGTAGAATTAACAATGTTTAGCTTAAGCAATTCTAGAGGAGCAGAATTAGCAGTCTATACTAGTATTGTTTTCTTTGTTATTTTAATGATTCTTAAAATGGTTTTTCACAAGGAACAAAGTAAACTAGCACGAAGAAATATTTTTAAATTAGGCGCTTTTTCATTAGTTTTTATAATATTAATTCAAGCACTTAAATTTTCTTCTTTTGTTGCACTAGAGCAAAATAATCCTACCAAAATTTTGATCATTAATAAGACAAATACATTTCTAAAATTAAATGATACCTCAGAAAAAGAGATTCTAAAGCAGTATGTTGATAATTTAAATGAAATTTCACTTAATCTAAATCAAATTAAAAAGAATACATCGCTAGCGAAGGAAGATTCACAATTTGGAAGGATGCATTACATCTTTCCATGAATTCTCCATTGTTTGGTTTTGGACCAGCGATGCAAAAGCAAGCAGCGTCAAGGTATCCTAATCTTAATGTGCCTGAAATGAAGGCGGGAAGAGCTTTTCACAATAGTTTTGTTCACTTATTCTTCAGTTTTGGAGCAGTTGGTTTCGTAGCTTTAGCAATATGGTTTATTAGTGCATTCTTCTATCTTTCCAGAAAAATAGTTCGTGATAATATCCAAATTAATTTTATTTTTATGGGATTAGTTGCTTTAATTGTTGCCAGCGCCTTTTTAGATTCTATTTTTGTGAATAATGACTATCAACAAATGTTCTTATACTTTATGTTAGGTTATTTATTATCTACAAATGTAAGTTTTGATAGAAACTAAAATAAATTCATCAAAAAATGGATATGCATTTGAAAAACCGATAATAGGGTTAATTCAGATGCATGTTCTTTTTTATGAATTCTTAATAGTAAGATTACTGTATTCACGCTAGTCTTCTGATATAATGGGTTAGATTAACATCTTTGAAAGGTAAATATTATGCGAACACAAAAATCAATTGTCAATATTCTCGTGGGGGTATTGTTGCAACTTACTGTAATGCTGTGTGGCTTTCTAGTAAAAAATATTTTTATTGAAGTATATGGTTCTACTGTGAATGGATTAGTAGGCGCTGTTGACCAAATTATTTCAAGTTTGGCAATTGTCGAAGGTGGAATTAGCGCAGCATCTGTAGCTATGCTTTATGCACCACTTCAAGACAGGAGTTATAAGAAAATTGAGGATATATTAGATTCCAGCAGAAAATTTTTTATTAAATCTGGCTTTATATATTTACTTTTAGTAACATTAATTATTATTTTCTATCCTTATTTGGTTGCACAACAAGTTCCTATAACAGAAGTTAGATTGTTAATTATTGTATTATCTGCGGGTGGAGTGATTGAATTCTTTCTATTCTCCAAATACAAGGTACTTTTAATTGCTGATCAAAAAATATATATTTTAGATATGCTACAAGCAGTGTCTCAAATTGTAAGTACCGTAGTTATTTTGTTCTTAATTCAAAATAATGTCCATTATTTGATAG
>CAURYI010000118.1:0-2685 GCA_963529075.1 uncultured Eubacteriales bacterium | reverse complement strand
TCTTAATTCCAAAATCACTATTTTTATATTTCCTATATATAACATTTTTTAACAAAATAATTATAATAATACCAATTAAACTAATCATACCTAATATGGCAAAAGCTCTTTTCATATTCACTCCAAACTACAAAATAAATTACATTATTCTATAATTATTATTATCATCTCTTTCATCTTTTTTTCTGTCAAGATTTTTATTATCATAAAACCATTCTGTTTTAACGTCTTTTTCAACTTTCACATTATAAGAAGCAATATTCATCAAAGCCAAAATTCCCATAATGATGCCAAATATTGAACTGATGAAATTCATTCCAATATTTAAATTAAATTCACTATAAGTAAAAACTTTCATAACTTGGTTATAAATATCCACACCAAAATAAGCAAAAAAAGTTAAAGCATATATAACTCCACCTACTTTTAATCTTCTCATAACCAATAAAATACATATAAACGAAATAAATATTAATCCAATTTCTACATTTATATCAATTGGACTAACTATAAATGCATCCCCTGATTGAGCTTTTACAGTAACGAATACCCTAAAAATCAAGAAAACAATCATTAGAGCAACAACAAATTTATTCATTACTAATTTCATATAATCCTCCCAAAACTACATTATAAAAAAAGATAAAAGCCCTTTAAACCTCCAACCGAGATTTAAAAGGCTTAACATTAATCTTCAAAATCAAATTCATCACTAAATTTATTTTTAAAAATATCAAATACACTTTGTAATATTCTTTCATCTTCTACTGAAACATAGCTTTCATTTTGGCCATCATCTGTTACTCCTTCTTCTTTAAGAATAACAACTTCTTCAGCATCTTCCTCTTGTGGAAGTAAAACAACATATGTGCTTCCTTCAAATTCAACAAAATCTAAAAATTCAAAATTTACATCTTCACCATCTTCATTTTGAAGAGTAATGATATTATCTTCCTCATTTAATTCCTCATCATCGTGTACATGTGGATTATTTAAATTTTCTTCCATATTTTCCTCCTAAAACTAATAAAACTTTACATTATAATATACTATATATATTTTTTTAGCAACATTTTTAATATTACTTTTTTTATACATTATTTAGCATCATACCAATCTTTTGCACTTTGTACATCAACCTTTAATTTAACATCCATATTTACTGCATTTTCCATTGATTCCCTTAAAATTTCAATTGCTTTTCCTGCATCTTTCTCAGCTGCTTCAATTAAAAGTTCATCATGTACTTGTAAGACGATTCTTGCATCAATACCTGATTTTTTTAATTCGTCAAAACATTTAATCATTGCAATCTTCATAATATCCGCTGCAGTTCCCTGTATTGGACTATTCATCGCAACCCTTTTTCCGAACTCTCTAACCATATAATTTTTAGATTTTAACTCCGGAATATATCTCTTTCTTCCAAATAAAGTAATAACAAAGCCATTATTTTGAGCATTTTTAACTTGCTCATCCATATATTCTTTAACCCCATTATATTTTTCTAAGTAATTATCAATATACTCCTGAGACTCTTTTCTCGTAATCTCCAATTGTTGAGACAAGCCAAATGATGTAATACCATAAACAATTCCAAAATTAACTGCTTTAGCCTTAGAACGTTGTTCCTTTGTAACTTCTTCAAAAGGAATATCAAACACCTTTGATGCAACTTCTCTATGAATATCTTCATCATTCTTAAAAGCATTCATCATATGCTCATCCCTTGATAAAGCCGCTAAAACTCTAAGTTCTACTTGAGAATAATCCGCATCAATATAAACATAACCATTCTCAGGTACAAATGCTTTCTTAATTTGTCTGCCAAGTTCCTCCCTAGCAGGAATATTTTGCAAATTAGGATCAGTAGAACTAATTCTACCAGTCGCTGTAATTGTTTGATGAAAATATGAATGAATTCTATTTGTTCTAGGATTAATACAATTAATCAATCCTTCCACATATGTTGAATTTAATTTTGTTAAACTTCTATATTCCAAAATAAGAGGAACTATTTCATTTTCATGCTTTATTTTTTCTAAAGTATCAACATCAGTAGAATATCCTTTTTTATTTTTTTTACCTGGAGTTAATCCCATCTTATCAAACAAAATAGTTCCCAATTGTTGCGTTGAATTAATATTAAATTCTTCACCAGCATAATCATATATTTTCTTTGTTAATTCATCAATTTTAGCTCTTAATTCAATTCCAAAATTATTTAAAGTATCCTTATTGCATTTCATTCCATTAAACTGCATTTCACCAAGTACAGTAATCAAAGGTATCTCAATTTCATTAAATAATTTAATCTCCGCTTCATCAGATAATTTATTCAATGTCACTTCATAAATCTTCTTAATAATTGCAACTTTAATATTTGATTCATAATTATCATTTTTCTCGAACAAGCTAGTTTGATCATTTGGTAATAATTCACTAATATCAATATCCAAAAATTGCATAGCAATATCTGGCAAAGTATGCTTTACATTACTTGGATCAATATCATATCCTGCAACTTCAATATCATACTTAATATTTTTCATTGTAATGCCCATTTCTTTTAGCATCACATAATCTTCACTGATGTCATATCCAATTTTTTCAACATTGCCATTTTCAAACAATTCTTTTAACTCATTTTCACTTGGAACAACATATACTGCACTACCATCACTC
>CAURYI010000117.1:0-2701 GCA_963529075.1 uncultured Eubacteriales bacterium | reverse complement strand
CTTTTTACTCTATTTTCATCAATTTTATTAATTTTTATAGATTTATATACGCCTAAATTATTCTAAAATAACATATAACAAAACTAAAAGTGTTCATTTTCTAAGGCTAAATTCTTTTATATTATACCATTTTTAATTTCATAACATCTCTAATCTCTCATATAATATAACTTTAATCAAAATCAAATACATTGCTAAAATAGTTTAACATATTTACTATTAATTTAAAGACTTTTAGCTGTATTTTGAGTAAATCTCCAAGAATCCTTGCACATATCTTCTAAATTCTTTTCAGCTCTCCAACCTAAAACTTCACTTGCTTTTTTGGGATCCGCATAACAAACTGCAATATCTCCAGCTCTTCTTTCTGTAATTACAAATGGTATTTCAATACCATTTGCATTTTCAAAAGCTTTAACAATGTCAAGTACAGAATATCCATTTCCAGTACCTAAATTAAATGTTTCTACACCTTTATTTTTATTAGCATATTCAATAGCTTTAATATGTCCCTTTGCTAAGTCAACAACATGAATATAATCCCTAACACCAGTCCCATCATGAGTATCATAATCATTACCAAATACTCTTAATTTTTCAAGTCTACCATCAGCAACTTGATTAATATATGGCATTAAATTATTAGGAATTCCATTTGGAGACTCTCCAATAAGACCACTTTCGTGTGCACCAATAGGATTAAAATATCTAAGTAATACAACAGACCAATCTTTATCAGCAAAAGCAATATCCGTCAAAATTCTCTCAATTACAACTTTTGTTTCACCATAAGGATTTGTAGCATGTGTAACTTCAGAATCTTCAGTTATCGGAACAACTTTAGGATTCCCATAAACTGTAGCAGATGACGAAAAAACAATCTTCTTAACTCCATGATTTCTCATGGCATCAACCAATACCAATGTACTTTGCAAATTATTTTCATAATATTCAATTGGTTTCTCAACAGATTCACCAACTGCTTTCAATCCTGCAAAGTGAATAACTGAATCTATCTCAGGATTCTCATCAAATATTTTATTAACAGCATCCCTATTAACTAAATCCTCTTTATAAAATTTAACTCTTTTACCTGTTATTTTCTCAATTTTATCAATTGAATCAATTTTACTATTAATCAAATTATCAATAATAACAACATCTTCTTTAGCATTTAATAATTCTACAACAGCATGTGAACCTATAAACCCAGCTCCACCTGTAACTAATACTGACATATTATCTCCCTTCATTAATCAAACTATAATTATAGTAACACAGATATATCATTTATTCAATAAAAAAGGAATTCACTTTCACAGTAAATTCCTAATATTTAAGCAATCATTCTATAATACTCATTTTGAACTTCTTGCTTTTTAATCTCAATTAATTCAGTTACTTTATTAATTTCTTTTTTAAGCTTCTTGATTTTCTTATCATTTTTTTCTTCAAAATCTTTTAACATAAAATCATTATATTCTTTTAAAAATCTTTCAAACTTTCTTCGACCTAAAAAAATTGCTACAAAATTTCTTTTAAACTTACCCAAAAAAGAATCATCAAAAATAACTATTTGATAAAAATTAATCTTAAAAATTTCATTAAAAACATTTTCCAATTCATCAAAATATTTATTTTGCATTTCTTTAAATTCTTCAATTAATGCATCATGATTAATCGCTTTTTTAGTACAAGCATCAATCATTTTCAAAATTTTAATTCTTTCAAGTTCATTATTTAAATCATTTTTTAATTTATCATTTAACTTCAATAAATCATCATTGATTTCAAACTTTTTACAATTTTCCTCTTCAATAAACTTTGAAATATTATCGAATAATTTATTATATATAATGACTAATTTATTAATTTCTTCCATATACAAATCAATTGAATTATCAATTACATTTTCATATTTATCATTGCTTTGATTATAATAATTCAATTTCTTTTCAAAAAAATCTCTCATTTCATTGTATTTATCTTCTCTTATTTTTTCGAATTTCTTTTTTATTTTTACATCACTAATCTTATCTTTTGTTTTTTTCATAAATTACTCCTAATTTATAACTTTATATGATAATAACATAACAAAATAAATATTGCAAAATAGTAAAAACATCATTTTTTATAATTAAATTACTTATCTTCTAACTCTTTTTCATCAAAAACATTACTCTTAAACAAAAGAATGTCTTTTATATTTTTAGATTGTATATCAATTTCACTCATAATTACTCTATCTTTAGTAGCTAATACCGCACTATCTATAATAGAATTTTTAAATATTCGATTCTATCAACTATTCCTTCTTTTCTTTGAATAATCTTATTTAATAAACCTTCCGCTTCTTCTTGATTTTTAGATTTTTCATAAACATAATCCTTAAATATATTTCTATATTCGTCATCAGGAATTTGAGCTAATCTACTAGCTCTATAATTTAATAATTCTAGATATTTACTGGAAATTTTACCATCCATAATTTGTTTAAACAAAGTTGCATAAATTGTCTCACTCTCACCATACTTTTTATTAAAATTTACACTAAACATCATATCATTTTCAGATTCTTTATAAATATACCTAAATGATTGCTCCTTATCAATTCCTCTCAAATCACCATTTTCATCAATCACAAAATTAGAAGCATGTGCATCATAATTGCACAAAGCATAATCAACTAAATATTCATTTA
>CAURYI010000116.1:0-2709 GCA_963529075.1 uncultured Eubacteriales bacterium | reverse complement strand
CACCAAAGATTAATAAAGCAATTGAAGAAGGAACAATTAATTTAGAAAATGAAGAAGATTTAAATTCATTTATAGAAGAAATTCAAAATGTCCAGGTAAATAGATATTCTAGTTTAAACATGTTCAATATTAACAATGGGATGAATACAATAGAATTTAGAATATCAAACGGAACATTGAATCCAGATACATGGATAGAAAATGCAAGATTATATGGACGAATAGTTCAAATGTCCCAGAAAATAGCTGAGATAGAAAGAAATCCAGAGTCAACTAAAGAAGAAAAAAGACTAGTAGATTTAAAAGAATATTTAAAATCGGAAATACCAGAAGAAGAAAAAATGGAAATATTACTAGATATGTTATTTAAAAAAGAAGAACGAGAATTATATAGAGAAAGATATTTTTCAACAATAAAAATGTTAGAAGAAGCGCATGAAGGATATAATCCACTAAAATACGCCAGATTTAGCAAAGTAGACTTCAAACGCAAGAAACATAGTTTAGAAGAATTTCATGACTTAGCAGTAAAAGAAAGAACAAGTACAATAAGCGAAGCAGCGAAAGAAACAATAAGAGAAATAAAAGAAGAAGGATATTTAAAAGAAGAAAAAGATAATGATATGGAGGAGAGGTAATGGCTAACATCGAATATAGTGAAGCAATAGTAGAAGTATTAGAAATACTAGAATATTCCGATGACAATATATTAGAAAAAATTCCTAAAAAACTAATAAAATTTTGGAAAAGAAATAAATCCAAGACATATAAGCCAAATCTAGATCATGACAAATCTATAAGTGAAATGAATTTAAAAGATAAAACTAAATCAATACTAAGTATGATATATCTAAATTATTTATGTAATGATGAAGAAAGCAAAAAAATAAAATCAATTATAAATCATAATGAAGAAATATATCAAACAGAATTAGTAAAAAATTATAATTCACAGTATTTGGAAAAAGAGCAAAATATAGCAAACATAATAAATAAAAATACAAAATCAACAAGTATAACAATCATAGAGAATAAAGAATCAATATTCAAAAAAATCATAAACAGAATCAAAAGATTCTTTAATATTAAATAAAACAACAAAATTGCCATATAATTTATATTATGTGGCAATTTTTGAACATAATAAAAATATAAAGACAATAAAAATAGAATTACATAGATAAATTAACTAAAATAACAAAATAAAACAATAAACCTTAAAACACATCAAATAGCCCAATTACATTGACATAGAGAACACTATAAAGTATAATAAAATCAACGTTTTAAAAGTGGAGGGAAGCAAAAATGCTTGAAAAAAAGTATGACCATAAATTAACAGAAGAAAATAAATACGATAAATGGAAGGAAAAAGGATATTTTAAAAGTGGCGACAAATCAAAAGTACCATTTTGTATAGTATTACCACCTCCAAACGTAACAGGAAAATTACATTTAGGCCATGCACTAGATGTATCAATACAAGACGCAATAATCAGATATAAAAGAATGCAAGGATATGATGCTTTCTGGTTACCAGGAATGGACCATGCAGCAATAGCAACAGAATCAAAAGTTGTAAAAAGATTAAAAGACAATGGACAGGATAAAATAACAATCGGCAGGGAAAAATTCATTGAAGAATGTTGGAATTGGACACATGAACATGGTGATATAATCAGAGCACAATGGGCGAAATTAGGATTATCACTAGACTATGATAAAGAAAGATTCACATTGGATGATGGTATCACAAAAGCTGTAAAGAAAGTATTCGTAGACTTTTATAATCAAGGATTGATATATAGAGGAAACAAGATAATAAACTGGGATCCAGTAGCAATGACAGCCCTATCAAACGAAGAAGTAATCTATTCAGAAGAAAAAGGTGCATTCTATCATATAAAATACAAATTAGAAAATAGTGATGAATATCTAGATATTGCAACAACAAGACCAGAAACATTATTTGGAGACACAGCAGTAGCAGTAAATCAAGAAGATACAAGATATCAAAAATACATTGGTAAAAATGTGGTATTACCAATTGTAAATAAATTAATTCCAGTAATAGCAGACGAACATGCAGATATGGAAAAAGGAACAGGTTGTGTAAAAATTACGCCAGCACATGATCCAAACGATTTTGAAGTAGGAAATAGACACAATTTAGAAAGAGTAATTGTCATGAATGATGACGCCACAATGAATGAAAAATGTGGTAAATTTGCAGGAATGGCAACAAAACAATGCCGTAAAGCAGTAATTGAAGAACTAGTACATGAAATAGGACATAGTGAAAGAACCGGAGCAATTGTTGAACCAATGATTAAAGATCAATGGTTTGTAAAAATGAGAGGGCTAGCAGACCAAGTACTAGAAAATCAAAAATCAGAGGACACAAAAGTAAAATTTTTCCCAAACAGATTTGAAAAAACAATGAACCACTGGATGACAATCACATATGATTGGTGTATATCAAGACAATTATGGTGGGGACATAGAATACCAGCATGGTACAAAGGAGATGAAATCTATGTGGGAATGGAAGCTCCAGAAGGAGAAGGATGGAAGCAAGATGAAGATGTATTAGACACATGGTTTTCAAGTGCTCTATGGCCATTTGCAACATTAGGTTGGCCTGACAACACAGTAGATTTAGAAAGATACTATCCAAACAATGTATTAGTAACAGGATATGATATTATC
>CAURYI010000115.1:0-2745 GCA_963529075.1 uncultured Eubacteriales bacterium | reverse complement strand
CCACTCATCATTTGGCTCAATTGTTGTTTTTACGCAGAATTTTGTTGTAGTTTCAATTTTGTCATTCCATACATCTAGTAAATGTTGTTTTTTATCTCTTGCAGATTCTGTTTCAACTAATCCTTTATGTTTTTGAACTTCAAATCCATCATTTTCAAAATTAATAAACTTACATTCTTTATTCTTAGTATGTGGAACATGAGCTGTAAATATTGCAATACAAGGATTAGTTCCAACACTATAAAAAGTATTTGTATTTAAAGTAATTACGCCTTCCAATGTATGCTTTTTATAAATTCTTTCTTTTATTGATTTTTCGTAATTATTTTTTCCAGTCATAGCACTTTGCGGTACTATTACTATACAACGAGCATCAACTGCTAAGGAATCTAGTAGATGTTCAACAAAACTTAATTCGCATTTTTCAGGACTAACCTTTCCCATTGAGTATGGTGGATTCATCATTCCAACTGTAGCACCTTTTAGTTGTAATCTATTTGAATCCTGAGCTAGGAAATCATCACAAATTAAATTACTTTTTCCATCTCCTCGAAGAATCATATTTGTTGTTGCTATAGTAAACATATAAGGTTGTAATTCGTATCCATGCAACTGTTCTCTTTTTATTTTTCTTATTTTTTCTGCATCTTTAGTTTTAGAAATCATATTATGCATTGCTGAAACTAGAAATCCCGCCGTACCACAACAAGGATCAAGCACTACATCTTCTGATTTTAAATTTACTAAATCGCAGAACAATGTACATACATGTTTTGGTGTTAAAACAATTCCTAAACTTTGCCCATCACCTCCACTATAACTCATAAATTCGCCGTAAAATCTTCCTAAATAATCTTCTTCTGTTCTATTATACCTAATTGTTTTATACAATTTTTCACATAGAAATTCTGTATAAAACTTTAATGGTGTTTTACCTAATACCTGATTCACTTCATTTAAAACGACTGTATCCTTTATTATTGAAAATTTAGATAATAGTTTATCTTTTTTAGTTTCTTGTGATACTTGTTAACTTTGTAAATTATCTTTTATTGCATTGTATATTTTCATTCCATCTGTTGTTACACTATCACCGATCAAGTCATTTACGGAAAAATTTTTATAATCCATTTCTCTTAATGCTAATAAAATCCCACTAACAACTAATGGCTTATCTTTGTCACTTAAATTTCCATAATTTCTTAAATATTCATGTAATTCTTTAGCATCATTGATAATTTCTTCTGTTGTTTTTTCTTCATCTGTATCTTCTTTTAATATTTCTCTAATATAATATTCATCTATATTGTCTTCATTAAACGATATAAAACTTTCTACTTCAGGTAAATCCATAAAGTATTCTCTTCCATCCAAGTATATTGGTTTAATGATATGATTTTTTTCATCTCCGCTAATTCCAAATGCAATAGCTTTTTTGTAATTGGTATTATCTAATATATGTTTTGTATAAAAATATGCACCATTTAAAGCATAATCAGTAATAGATTTTACATCCATGTCAAGTATACTATTATCATCCAATTTTACCTGTCTTTCAACATTTGCTTTATCTTCTATAACAATAACAAAATCTTTAACTACACCACAATATTCTGGAAATCCAACTTTTCCTGTTCCTTTTTTTGAGGCGGTCTTTAAAGCATTATCTATTTCTAATATATCGCTGCCCTGTGCTGTTAATTTTATACCTGCTTCTTTTAATAAATCATTTACCCATAAATCAGTATTAATTTCTTTCTTAGCCATAACTATTTCTCCTCATTTCTTGTTTCCATTATATCTTCAATATTGCAATCCAACACCTGACAAATTCTTAATAAAATATCAGTCTGTACTGATTCGTTTTTTCCAAGCTTTAACATTGCATTAGTACTTATCTTTGCTTTTTCTCTTAATTGCGTTTTATTTATGTTTTTATCTATCATCAATTTCCATAACTTATTATAATTAAGTGTTATAATCATCTCCATAAATTTAATGCATTTAAATTTTATCATACTTATTTATTTAATCAACAGATTTTTTTGTTTTTCAATAAAATATTTTATAAATCAACAAAATACCTTTACTTAATCATAAATTTAAATATCAACAACTTTTTAAGTATGTGCTATTTTATGAGTATTAAATTTGAAGATTTACCTGATACTATTACTCCAGAAATTTATGCAAAATGGAAATAAATTAGTGTTCAAAATGCTAGAAATAGATTCCATTCTAAAGGATTTCCAAATCTTAATGCTGCAGGTAATATACTTATTGGCGATAAAAGAGCTGTTCTTTTATTTGAATTAAATGTTGATCATAAAGACTATGCTAATTTTATTAGTGAAACAGATGATATTGAAATAGACTAATTCAAAAAGACAAAGTTTGGTAATGTGGCAAAATTTATGATTATCTATATATATTCTAAAATAGTATAAAAAATAGTGTGAATGAGTATTTATAAACTTATCCAACCCAAAACTTGACAAAGAATCAACATATTATTGCGTTTTTATTCTTTTGTCAATAATTTATTCTTTATTTTAATACAACAAAAAAGAGCCTGATAATTCAGACTCTTATTATGGCTCCTCGTGTTGGGCTTGAACCAACGACCTATCGGTTAACAGCCGAGCGCTCTACCAACTGAGCTAACGAGGAATATAAACCTGGCAACAACCTATCTTCCAGGAGGGGAACCCTCGAGTATTGTCGGCACATTTGAGCTTGACTTCC
>CAURYI010000114.1:0-2765 GCA_963529075.1 uncultured Eubacteriales bacterium | reverse complement strand
CAATTCCACATAAAATAAAAACTAAAAACAACCATGAATTTTTTGTCATTTCCCTACCTCTTTCGTATATTAATTTTCTATAATTTCTAAATTTGCAAATTTAGCCATTAATCTCTTATGTCCAACTTTATTAAATTCAATATCAACTTTAATATCATCATTTTCAGGCTCAAGAGCTACTATTACACCTTCACCAAATTTCTTATGAAAAATCGTTTGTCCAACCTTATACTTAGTTAAATCAACATCACTAGTGTTTCTAACCTTAATATTATTTAAAAATGCTTCAGCCGTTCTAAAATTAAATCCTGATTTTTTAGAATCAAAATTAGATTTTGAAATTAAAGTAGAATTTTCCACTTTTTCAACATTTTTCTTAGTTAATTCTTTTGGAATTTCATTTAAAAATCTTGAAGGTTTATTATAACTTGTATAACCAAATAAAGTTCTTTTACTTGCTAATGTTATAAATAAAATTTTCTTAGCTCTAGTAATTCCAACATAGAATAATCTTCTCTCTTCTTCCAATCCTTCAATAGTTGTAGCTGACTGTTCTCCTGGAAAAATTCCATCTTCCACTCCAACTAAAAATACAACTGGATATTCTAGCCCCTTAGCACTATGCAATGTCATAAGTGTTACTTTATCATCAGTATCATCAAGTTTATCAACATCACTTGAAAGAGATAAAGTTTGTAAAAATTCATTTAACCCATTTTCAGCATATTCTTCTTCAAACTCATCAACAACAGTTAAAAACTCTTCCAAGTTTTGAATTCTAGTTTCAGCTTCAACTGTATTCTCAGCTTGTAAAGCAGCAATATACCCAGACTTAAGTAAGATTGCTTTAACTAATTCCGTAATAGTTAAATCTGCATCTTTCAAAATTTCAACCATTTCTACCAATTCATAAACATTTCCTTGAATTCTAGGAATAAATTTATCCGCATTTTTAATAATATTATACATTGAAGTCTCATTTTCTATTGCAAGCTCTTCTACTTTATTAAGTGATACTGATCCAATTCCACGTTTTGGCTCGTTTATAACCCTAACTAAAGATAAATTATCATTTTGATTTGCAATTATTCTTAAGTACGCAATAATATCTTTAATTTCTTTTCTTTCATAGAATTTCAATCCACCAACTATTTTATAAGGAATCCCCTCCCTCATAAAAATATCCTCAATAGCTCTAGATTGAGCATTCATTCTATATAAAACAGCAAAATCAGAATATTTAAACTTATCGCTATTCTTTATTTCTTCAATTTTCTTAGTAACAAAAGATGCTTCATCATACTCATCTTTACCGATGTAAATAAAAGGAAGCTCTCCTTCATCATTTTCTGTCCAAAGATTTTTATCATATTTTGTTGTGTTATTTTTAATAACTTCATTTGCAACTTTAAGAATATTTCCAGTACATCTATAATTTTGCTCCAACTTTACTATTTTCGTACCCGTAAAATCCTTTTCAAAATTCAAGATATTTGAAATATCAGCTCCCCTAAAACTATAAATACCTTGATCATTATCACCAACAACCATTATATTCATATTTTTCTTAGATAGAATAGAAACCAATTGAAACTGTGATTTATTTGTATCTTGATACTCATCAACTAATATATATTTAAATTTATCAGAATAGTATTCTAAAATATCCTCATTTTCTAGTAATAAATCAATTGTTAAATTAATAATATCATCAAAATCAACCGCATTATTTTCTTTTAATTTCTTTTGATATAAAGAATAAATTTTACCAATCTTTTCTTTTCTATAATCACCCTTATTTCTCAAAAGATAATCATCAGGCTTAACCATCATATTCTTAGCATTACTAATTTCATTAATTACAGATTTTTCAGTAAATATTTTAGAATCAATATCAAGCTCTTTAAGACATTTTTTAACTAAAGTTTTTTGATCAGCAGTATCAAATATCGCAAAAGACGAATTATATCCCAATCTATCAATAAATTTTCTTAAAATCTTTACACAAATAGAATGAAAAGTACCAAGCCAAATATCATTAATAGCATCTCCTATCAAATTTTGAACTCTTTCCTTCATCTCATTTGCAGCCTTATTTGTAAACGTAATAGCCAAAATATTCCATGGCTTTATACCACAATTATCAATTAAATGCGCTATTTTATATGTTAAAACTTTAGTTTTTCCACTACCAGCACCAGCAATTACTAAACAAGGCCCATCTATTTGATTAACAGCCTCTCGTTGCTTAGGATTTAATTCATCCAACAAATTAAGCATCTTTTATCCTTCCAAGTTAATTATTAACTATTTTTTAATTTTTCAGTTGTATCCGCAGTAATTAGATTATCTATCATTTCATCCAAATCACCATCTAAAAAGTTTTGAAATTTAAATACACTAAACCCTATTCTATGATCAGTGATTCTACCTTGAGGATAATTATAAGTTCTAATTTTTTCACTTCTATCAGCATTTCCAATTTGACTTCTTCTTGCTGAATCAATTTCTTGATCCCTCTCTGCTTTTTCTTTTTCATATAATTTAGATTGTAACAACTTCATTGCATAATCCCTATTTTGAAATTGTGATCTTTCGCTTTGACATTCTACAACCATTCCAGTAGGAATATGAATTAATCTAACAGCAGATGATGTTTTATTAACATGTTGTCCACCAGCACCAGATGCTCTAAATACTTCCATTTTTACATCAGCTGGATTTATATTTATTTCAACATCTCCAACCTCAGGTAAAATCGATAC
>CAURYI010000113.1:0-2787 GCA_963529075.1 uncultured Eubacteriales bacterium | reverse complement strand
TTTTAAGAAATCAAATATAAAAGAATTAAAGCAAGAATTAGTAGATAAAATAAATGACATTATTGTAATTGAAGAGGAAGGTAGAATTCAAGCATTTGCAATATATACTACAAAAGACAGAATGTCACAAAAAGTTTTGTTTATAGAACAAGTAATTGTAGATAAAAAGTCAAGAAATAAAGGATATTTTAAAGAATTGATAAATTATATTAAGAAAATAGCAAAAGAAAGAGAATGTTCAAGAATAGAGCTTTGTTGTTGGAAATTTAATAAAAATACAAAAGAAGTATATGAACATTTAGGATTGAAAAAACAAAGAACAATTTATGAAATAGAAACTAATTAATAGGAGAATGTCATGAATAAACTAAAAATATCAACTAAGATATTTAATGATATAAAAAAAGGAATAGAAAATCTAATAATTACAAAAGAAGACAAATTAGAAAAAGAAGCAACAATTAAATTAGTTGATGATACTACAGGAGAAGAAATAGAAGCGCAAATAACATTCAAACAAAAATTTAGAACCATAAAAGAAGCAATAGAAAATATCGCCATAACATCAATAAAAAATGCATCAGAATATTTAGATTTTATAGGAGAAGTAACGGTATATAGAATTAAGACAGATATAGAAGCAGATATCAAAAAACTAATAAAAGACAGCGAAATATACAATATAATTGATAAAAATGAATTAAAGGAACTAAAATTAGGAAGATCTGACACAAAAGTATTTAAAACAAAATTAAACTCAAATCATCAAGAAGTAATATTAAAGATTCAATACATAGAAAACAAAAATAATTTAAAAGAAGAATATGAAAGATTAAAATGGATTGAAGGAAAACTAAATACACCAAAAGTATATTATTATAATGAAGTAGACAATATAAAATACTTGATAATGGAATATAAAAAAGGATCCCCATCATTTGAATTTGATAATATCGGATATCAATTAGGAAAAGCTTTAAAGCAAATACATCAAGTCAATATAGAAGATTGTCCATTTGATAAGTATTCTCCGAAACAATTATTATCTAATTTTCTTATTAAATTTGAAAGCATATATCCAGAGATTCAAGATAATTATAAAGATGAAACAAAAGAATCAATAATAAAATTTATGAAAGAAAATATTCCAAACGATACAGTCTTGACACACGGAGATTACAGTATGCCAAACATATTAATAAATAATGATGAAATTAGTTTTATTGATTTAGGAGAAGTAGGAATGTCAACAAAATATTTAGATATTTATTATTTTATGAAAAGTTTGAAAATTAATGAGAAGGAAGAAATATTTCAAGATTTTTTAAACGGTTATGGATTAGAAAAAATAAATAATAATTATATAAAATGGATGGATTTAATAAATACATCACTATGTTAAACTCAGCTAAAAAAACATACAAAATCAGCCTTGGTTTTCTTGCAAAATCAAGGCTTTTAGTGTATCATTATATTGGATTATTAAATATAGGTTAGTAGCTTGTATAATGTTATTAATCAATATTATAGAGGTTACACTATATTAATAGTCACAAGAAAAAATGGAGGAAAATAAATGTTTAAAATTTATGAAACAGAGTTAGCAGGACGTAAGCTAACAATCGAAACAGGAAAATTTGCAATGCAAGCAAATGGTTCAGTAGTAGTACGTTATGGTGAAACAACTGTAATGACAAACGTAACAGCAGCGAAAGAAGCACAAGATGATATCGACTTCTTCCCACTATCAGTTGATTACGAAGAAAAACTATATTCAGTAGGAAAAATTCCAGGAAGCTATAATAGAAGAGAAGGAAAACCAGCAGACAGTGCAGTATTAATATCAAGAGCAATTGATAGACCAATCAGACCATTGTTCCCAAGTGACTTTAGAAATAATGTAGTAATCATAAACACAGTATTATCAGATGATCAAGAAAACAGCCCAGAAGTATGCGCACAAATTGGAACATCAGCAGCATTAGCAATATCAGACATTCCATGGGGAGGCCCATCAGCAGCGGTAGCAGTAGGATATGTAGATGACCACATAATTATAAATCCAAACTGCGAGCAAAGAGCAAAAAGCAGAATGAAAGCAACTGTAGCAGGAACAAAAGAAAAGATAACAATGATAGAAGCAGGTGCAGACAATATTTCAAATGAAATAATGTTAGAAGCAATAAAAGCAGCACATGTAGAAATTAAGAAAATGTGTGACTTCATCCAAACTATGAGGGATGAAATAGGAAAACCAAAATTTGAATATAAATCATTCTCAGTAAATCCAGAATATTTTGAAAGAGTATGTAATGAATTAACAGAAGAAATGACAAACGCAGTAAAAGAAACAGACAAGGTTACAAGAAATGCAAATGTGGACCAAGTATCAGAAAAAATCAAAAATATTGCAATCGAAATGTTTGGAGAAAATGCAGAAGAAGAGCATAAATTTGATATAGCAACAGCAATACATGACTTACAAAAGAAATGCGTAAGATCAATCATATTAAATGAACACATGAGACCTGATGGAAGAGAAATAAACGAAGTACGTAAATTAACGGCAGAAGTTGATTTAATTCCAAGAGTGCACGGAAGCGGATTATTTTCAAGAGGACAAACACAAGTATTAACAATAGCAACATTGGGAACAAAAGCAGACGCACAATCATTGGATGGAATTGATTTTGATACAGAAATTAAGAGATACATGCATCAATATAATTTCCCATCATACTCAGTAGGTGAAGCAAAACCATCAAGAGGAGCAGGACGTCGTGAAGT
>CAURYI010000112.1:0-2809 GCA_963529075.1 uncultured Eubacteriales bacterium | reverse complement strand
CACATATAAGTAAGCGTAATGCTGAAGTAATTGGTTATATTGCAATTTTGAAACAAATTATTGGAATTGAAGAATATTATCGATTATTGAGTAATCCTAATAATTATTTTGAAAAATTTTTGAAACAATTTAATGAAAAATATAGGTATGTATTAAATAATTATGATTTTTTATTAAAAAATCAAGATTCTTTTTCTTTAATTGAGAATTATATATTACATATTAGAAATAAAATAAATAGTGATAAAAATTTGCAATATCATATGGAATTATCAAAATTGTTTGAGATTATTAACAAAAAAGTAAATGTTGAAAATATCAATATTTATTTGTTAAATAAATAGATTGTAAAAAGGATATATTGAAGGATATATCCTTTTTTAATGCTTTTTCTTTGAAAATGTGGTATATTATTAATTATATATAGAGAAAATGAAAGATGTAAAATGAGCAGTATAGAAAAGACTTTTACGAATGATGAAAATTATCAAAAAATAGTTAATTTGTATGGTGCTGATTTTGTAGAAAAATATTATTCAGTATTTAATAAAGTATATGGTTTAATAGATATTTCAGATTATAATATCGATGATGTTCAAAAAAACAAATTGTTTAGTAATTCTATTAAGAAATATATTGCAATTAATAAATATTTGGCATTTAAAAATTGGAATGATGTCAAATTAATGTTTGATATTATTATTGATTATAAGATAGAAGACATGGATGAATTATATAATATGATTTGCAAAGATGTTAAGAATAGATATCCGGATTATAAGATTGATGTTTTATTGGATTTTGATATGAGTGATTAATGATTGGGGAAGGGTATGAAATATTATAAGAAATTTATTGGTGATAGATTATATTTGTCTCCTATGAATCCTAATGATGTTGAAAAGTATGTTGAATGGATTTCTAGTCCAATAGTAAGCGATGGTATGGGAAATACTTCAAATATTTTAACTGAATCATTGGATAAGGAATTTATTGAAAAAGCTTTAAAGAATGGGGATAAATGTTTTGCAATTATATTATTAAAAAATGATGAATTGATTGGAAATTGTTCAATTTATAGAGAGAATGATAATGTTAGAGTTGCTGAATTAGGGATTTTTATAGGCGATGAAAAATTTAGGAATAATGGATATGGTCAGGAAGCTTTGAATTTATTACTTGATTATGGATTTAATTATTTGAATTTAAATAGTATTTATCTTAATGTTTTTTCTTTTAATGATATTGCTATTAATTGTTATAAAAAAATCGGCTTTAAAGAAGCAGGTAGGCTTAGGGAGAATTATTTTTTAAATGGTAAATATTATGATGTTGTTTATATGGATATTTTAAAAAGAGAATTCAAAGGTAGTTATATTAGAAATAATAATATTGGGATATAGTTAAGAACTATATCCTTTTTTAATGCTTTTTCTTTGAAAATGTGGTATATTATTAGTTATATATAGAGAAAATGAAGGATGTAAAATGAGCAGTATAGAAAAGACTTTTACGAATGATGAAAATTATCAAAAAATAGTTAATTTGTATGGTGCTGATTTTGTAGAAAAATATTATTCAGTATTTAATAAAGTATATGGTTTAATAGATATTTCAGATTATAATATCGATGATGTTCAAAAAAACAAATTGTTTAGTAATTCTATTAAGAAATATATTGCAATTAATAAATATTTGGCATTTAAAAATTGGAATGATGTCAAATTAATGTTTGATTTTATTACTGTTGATGATTTACCGGAAATGAAAATGGTTCAGGAATCAAATATTAGTATAAATGAAATTATAGCGAAATATGGAATTGATGGATTAATAAGTTCTGGAATTGATATTGATTGTTTATTTATGGGAAAGAAAATACTGGAACTTGATGAATTGAATAAAATTAAAGGAATTGAAATAGATGACTTGAAAAAATTTGTATACTCAAATGATAGAAAAATTTTAGATGTTTGTACTGTGGATAAACTTTTGAATTATGGTATTAAAAATTTTATAGAATTAACACAATTGCATAATTTATATTTGATAAATGATATGATTAAAGTAATTCCATTAAATTTGATTAGAATGGGTGCTAATACAGAATTAAAACGAGAATTTATTAAAAAATATGGAATGGATAATATAATAAGACTTGATGATGAGACTGGTGGAATGTTTTCTCATCAATATGATGAAAATAATATTTATTTAAATATTATTGTAATGATTGATAAAATCAAAAATGCAAATGACAAAGATGAATATTCTTATGAAGAATTCAGGGATAGGATGTATAATGTTTTATTGAATGTTATAAATTAAGATATCCAAAAAAAGTTTGCAAATAAAATTAATTATGATTTTATTAGTGGGAAGTTTAGGGAAGATTATAATAGAATTTTTATTGATGGCGTTTCGCAAGAAATTAGTGATGCATTTTATACTGGTAAAATAAATGCAGGAATGATAAAAGATAATCCTGATCTTATTGATATTTTGAAGATAAAAGAAATATTTTTAGCGTGGGATAAAACGCCAAATTTTGTTGAGAAAAAAACAGAAAATATTTATTTAAGTAATAATGATAGTTATATAGTTATGTTAAAAAATTTGATGAATTTACTTGGGGAAGAGGAATTTTTAAAATTATGTGCAGAATATGGTAACTATTTAGAAACACTTGAGATAAAAGAAATAAGTATATCTTCTAAATATGAAATCTTAAATATTATTGATGATGGAATTTATAATAATATCGTTAAAAAGGGGATGATTTATTCTGATGATTTGCCATTACATTTTA
>CAURYI010000111.1:0-2842 GCA_963529075.1 uncultured Eubacteriales bacterium | reverse complement strand
CACCACTACCGCTGTTCCTACTACTTTTTCAATTCCTGTCATTGTCATCACATCCTTTTATTTATTATAAATTTATTATACACTAATTTAGTAATCTATTTTTTCAAAATCTTTATCACTTTTTCTTTACTTTTTGACAAAATATCTTGAACCTCTGCTGTTATTGTTGAACTCTTATACCTTCTACTTTTATAATTACCTAATTTATTTATCAAAATATTCCGCCTAAAAAATCAACAACCCCACTAACCAAACTTCCAGCTATTCCCAATCCTACTCCAACTACTGAACCTACTATTCTTCCAATTCCTCCTAATCCTGCAAAACCTATAGCTCCACCTAACATTGCTCCCTTTGCCACCGATTCCACAAATTTTTCCAAAATACCTTTTCTATAATCCTTCAAATCATCGTTATCTGTCCACATTACTTCTTCCTTATTCATATTTTTCATTATTATAGCATTTCAAACATAATCCATTTTTCAAAAATTTAACTTATTTTCTATTTTCTACTTGAACACATTAATTTATTACCTAAAATTTGTTTACTTCTTTTTATTTTTACTTCATAATATTTCATTACGTTTTCTTTAATTAATCTTCCCATTTTTCATCCCTCCATAAATTAATTTTTTATCATAATCTATTATTGCATTTTTTCATAACTCATTTTTTTACTCTTATAACCTATTTTTCAAATTATGCTTTTATTAACGGCCTTCTTTCCAGAATCATATTATCTATTATGAAATCTAGCAATTTTTCTATGTTGTACCCATATTCTGCTGAATAATACACTGGTTTTCTTATTGTTATCCCTGTTGCTTCTTTTACTCTATCTTGTATTGAACTCGCCTGCTTTTCCAAAAATTCTACTAATGTTTCATCTGGTTTATTTGTTTCTTTATTCCAATGTCTGCCTTTCATTGCCATATCCGCCTGATTAATTACTACCAATATTCTGTCTGCCTGTATATTTGGAACTATCACTTCATTTAACAATGTATATGTACTTCCCATATCTCTGTTCAATCCTTCCAGTACCACAATCGCCAAATCTACCCATCCATAAACATTTCCATCTAATGAATAAGTTTTATACAATAAATTTACCAATCTTCTTTTATGAATCTCATCATTTTTAATACCATCTCCCAATCCTGGAGTATCCCACAATCTAAATACATCATTTAACGAATAAAATTCTAAATCTATTGTTTCTGGATCCACTCCATTACCCACTGTTGCTACATTTTTCTTAAAAATTGTATTCAATGTTGTTGATTTTCCTGCTCCTGTTACTCCTGTTATCATGACGTCCAAAGGCATAAATCTTGCTTTTTCTAATTTTTTTTCTATATCTGTTTTTCTATAATGTTTAAAATTTTCCACAACCCATCACACTCCATTTTTTATTCTCTTTATTTTCTTTCTCTCTCATTTACAAAAATATTATATCTTTTTTTCTAACTTATTTTTTTCTACAAATGACTCATTTTTTATTTTACATTTGCTTGACTAACTTTCATTTACAATTTCTCCATTTTTCAATGAATAAAATTTTTGATTGCTTGATCCGAAAAATTTTCCTTGTATTCTTAATTCATGCATATATTTTCCAACTTTCAAATACTTTAATTTTTTTAAAATATTTCTTGAAACATCTTTAAAATCATAGGAGGTATAAAGTGCTATTTCAAAATCTTTTTTATACATCTCATCAACAAATTCTTCCAAGGCTTCCTTTTGCATTAAAGGTTCTCCACCTGAAATAGTAATTTTTTTTACTGGCAAATTATAAGACATTATTTCATCACACAATTTTTTTACTTCATATTCCCTACCTGTTCGGATGTCTTGGATTTCACTATTATGGCAACCTTTACATTTCACATTACAGCCTTGAAAAAATACTGTTAATCTAATTCCCGGCCCATCTTCATATCTGTTTCTTTGGATTGATGCAATTTTTACTTTCATTTTATACCTCCAAAACACTTTCTAAAATGCCTTTTCTGTAATCCTTCAAATCATCACTATCTTTCCACATTACTTCTTCTTTGTTCAAATTTTGTGCATAAATTACTCTTTTTTCTTCTGGTGTATATTGCAATATGTAGTATAATAATTTTGATAAGTTATATGGTTTTTGTTGTAATTCTCCTTCTTCCTTGTATCCTGCACTGTAATAAATTGGTTTCACTTCTATTCCTGTTGCTTCTTTTATTCTTCTTTTTACCGATATCACCTTATTATTCAAAAATTCTTTTAAAATACTTTCAGGACGATTCTCTTGTTCATTCCAATATTTTCCCTTCATTGCTACATCCGCCTGATTTATTGCCACTAATATCCTATTTTTTTTATTCTCACCTAAATTTGGTATTATTACATTATTTATCAATTCATACGCTGTTCCCAAATCTCTACTTCCACTATCCAGTATCACTAAAACCAAATCAATTAACAAATTACCATTTTCATCTTTTTCATAAAGTTTATCAATCATTTTTTTACTATGTTTATTATCTATTTCTTTTCCGTCACCTAATCCTGGAGTGTCCCATATTACCAAATTATCTAGTTCATATTTTTCAATTTCCATTGTTTCTGGATCTGCACTTGTTCCTATTCTTGCTACTTCCATTCCAAACAATGCGTTTATTGTGCTACTCTTTCCACATCCTGTTGCACCTGTAACCATCAAATTAATTTTTTGTTTCTTCAATTTCAATAAATTTCCCAATAATTTTTCTCTTACTTTTTCATCCATTTTTTGACCCATAATAATATTCTCAATATCTTTCAACAAATTTTGTTTCATAATCAATTCCTTCTTT
>CAURYI010000110.1:0-2853 GCA_963529075.1 uncultured Eubacteriales bacterium | reverse complement strand
GTGTATAAAGATCCAAAAACTGGAACAAGTGTAAAGTATAATCTGTATATTCCAAAAAATTACGACAGAAATAAAAAATACCCACTTGTATTATTTATGCACGATATGGGAGTTTTAAGTGAAGATACGAAAACTACACTATTACAAGGAAATGGTGCCATCTCATTTGCAACACCTGAAGAACAGGCAAAGCACGAAGCATTTGTGCTAGCACCACAGTACTCAAGACAAGTGGTAAATGACAACGGAGATATTACAAGCGACTTGGATGCAACTGTCAATTTAATAAGAGAACATTTACTTTTGAAATACAGTATTGATGATAAAAGAATTTATGCGACTGGACAATCAATGGGTGGAATGATGGCTATTGTTATGAATTACAAATATCCAGAATTATTTGCCGCTTCATATCTAGTTGCTTGTCAATGGAATGAAAAAGAAATTGCCCCTATGGCAAAAAACAATTTATGGATTACTGTTTCAACTGGAGATTCAAAAGCTTATCCAGGAATGAACGCAATTACAAGTGAACTTATAAAAAGAGGTGGAACTGTAGCAAGAGACAGCTGGAGAGCTGATTACTCAGATACACAGTTTTTAGAAGGAGCAAGAAAAGTTATTTCTCAAAAAACAAACATAAAATACGTAACACTTGAAAAAGGTACAAATCCATACTTGCCAAAAGATGCCAATCCAGGCTCTGAACATTCAGGAACTTGGAAAGTAGCTTATAGCATACCTGGCATTAAAGACTGGATGTTTTCTCAAACGAAGCAGTGAGCAGCGTTAAAGAATTTTAAATAAAAATTTGGAAGCGAGAAATAAAAAGTGGAAGAATTAAGAGAAATATTGAAAACTGAAGATTTAACACAAACTGAATATCAAGGCAGAACTTTTGAAGTATTAATAAAATCATTTAAAACACATAAAAAGTTTTTATTTCCAGCTTTTGTATTGTTTGGAATTAATGGATATGTATTAAAAAACTTTATTGTGTTTCAGACAATAAGCAAAGAAGAACTAATTACAAGTTTTTTAATTACAATGGCAATTGAGTTTATACTAAGTTTATTTCAAAATAGTGTTATAAGCAAAATTAGAGGGAAAAATGAACTGGATAAAACTAATTTAATATTTAAGTCCATTGTTCTAAGTATAATAATGACTTCAATAAATTTTAGTATTCTTATGATGAGCAACAACTTGGCATCCTCTATAATTACAATTGTGCTTGCACTCTGTTTTTCATATTTCAGACAAGTTTATTTATCTAGAGACCTTAATTTTTTTGAATCTATTGAAGAAAATTTTAAACTTCTAGATGGAAATAGAAAAAGGATTATCATACCTTTTATTGTTGTTAATATAATTTTTTATATTTTATCTTTCATTTTTCTCGTATTTGCTGTAATAATTGGAAATTATTCAACAGACGCTAGTTCAGAGCTGATGGTAATAGTCATTTTAGTTCTGTTTAAACTGGCAGATGGAATAAATGAATTTTACAGAAAAATTTTAGCAAGTATAATTTTCTTAAATGTAGAAGATAATCAATAAATCAAATGAAAAATTTAGAAAGGAGACGCTATTGACTTTTAGTTATTTTAGCCCTATTCATATAGAAACTTTTATTGTTTCAATTTTATTTTGCATATTTTTATTCTATATTCCAAAATTTTTTAAGAATATAGATATAAAGAAATATTCAACATTTTTAGGATATTTTTTGTTAACATTTAAAATAGTTGATTCGATTTATAGGCTGATGTATCAGAATGAACCTATAACCAATGTTACACCTGTGCATCTTTGTAATTTTGCAGCAATTTTTGCAGGATTGTATTTAATTTTTAGAACAAAATTTTTATATAATGTAGTTTATTATTTAACTTTTGGGCCAGTATTGGCACTAATTCTGCCTGGGATAATTTACTATCATGACAACTATTATGTCTATATTTTTATGATAATGCATGCACTTATTGTTTTTACAGCTTTTTTTGGATATGAGTATCTAGATGAAAGACCTACAAAAAAAGGATTTATTCAATCAATAATCGCATTACTTCTTATATTTCTTTATGCGTTTATCTACAACTTTATCTTTAAGGAAATAAATGCAATGTTTTTAAAAAGCCACATTATTCCACAAGTGAAGTTTATAAATCCTATCTGGTTATATGATATTGTTCTGATTTCTACAATGATTTTTTTAGAATTTTTGTTGTATTTGCCAGTTATGAAAAGAAAAGTTTAATATGAATTTTTGGAAAAGTTTTAAAAAATAAGAAGAAAGAAAAGTACACCACTGATATTAGTATTATTATGTATATATAATTTTAGTATTTTAGGTGTACTTTTTTATTAAAAAATTTTATTCAGTTTCAGATTGAGCTGCACTTTCCTGCTCAAATTTTTCCAAAATAACTTTTGTTATTTCAGCACGAAGTTCAGGTTTAATTGGATGAACTATGTCCTTAAATTCTCCGTTTGGCATTCTTCTTGATGGCATTGCCACAAACAATCCGTTTTGTCCATCAATTATTTTTAATCCATGAATTACAAAACTTTCATCAAATGTGATGTCAGCATAAGCTCTTAATCTCTCATTGTTCTCTGTTTGTTTTCCAATTCTAATACGAATATCAGTTACTTTCATAAGTCTTCTCCTTGTTTGTATAAATTTATTTTCCACTATAATTATACCCTATTTATCCTAAAAAACAAGAGATAAAACAATATTTCCTCATAATTATCCAATTATTTCAACATATTCGTCAATAAGTTCTTTTTTAAGGCTTTCAGGCGGTAGATCAAGTACTTTTACCTTTATATTCTTGTTAAAATACT
>CAURYI010000109.1:0-2891 GCA_963529075.1 uncultured Eubacteriales bacterium | reverse complement strand
TTCGAAATATTTTTTAACTTTTTTAGAGTAAAAAATATGAACTAAGTTTTACCTGCTTTCTCTGTTTTCCTTAGTACTTTTTTAGTATAACATGATGTCATTTTTAAGTCAACAACTTTTTTAAAAATTGTTATTAAAATTTTATATTATTTTATATTAGTAATTTTTTTGTAGATTTTTGCCCTATTTTGTGCTATAATTGCTTTAGTTTATAGATTAGGAGGTAATTTTGAAAATAACATCTGATAATGAAACATTGGCTGAGCACAAAGTTTTAATTCTTTATGTTTTGAGTAATGTTAATAAATCTATTACTAATGATGCGTTATACAGTATTGTAAGTTCTGCTGTTGATATTAATTATTTTCATTTTCAACAGTTCTTACTTGATTTAATTACTGCTAAGTTTGTTCGTTGTTATGAAAAAGAAATTCAAAGTGTTTATGAAATTACTGAACTTGGACTTTCTACTCTTGAATTAACTTTGGATATTTTGCCCGGTATTGTTAAGCTTCAAATTGATAATAATTTTAAAGATCGTGTTGAAGAATTTAGTAATATGGAATCTATTGTTGCTGAGTTTACTCCTATTAATGAAACTCAATACGTGGTTGAGTGCAAGATTATTGAAAATGGTGAGGTTCAGTTTGAGATAAAAACTAATGCTTATTCTCGTGAGCAAGCTCAGAATATCGTTCAAAATTGGAAGAACAATGCTAACTTTTTATATCCGGAGTTGTTAAAGATTTTGACTGAGACTCCAAAAAATTAAAGACTATGTTTTTATTTGTTTAAACATAGTCTTTTTTATTATTTCATTAAATTTTTAATATATTCTATTTCATCCGCTTCTACTAATCTCATAAAGATTGGTTCACCTTTTTCTATTACTTTTGTTGTTGGCATTTTTTCAAATTCTGATAATGTATCCCAGCTTATTTCTGATTTATTTCCTATTTGTCTTAATATATTTTCTGATGTTTCTCCTAATAATGGGTTGATTAGTACAGCGATATGTCTTAAACCTGCTATTAGATGATAAATTACTGATTTTAATTCATCTTCTCTAGCTTCATCTTTCGCTAATTCCCATGGTTTTGTTTCATCTATATATTTATTTGATCTTGAAATGAAGTTCCAAATTGTTTGTAGTGCATCCGCAAAGTCACAGTTTGTTAACTTTGTTTCTAATTCTTCAACAGTTTTTTGTGCTACATTTTTATATTCTTCATCCACTTCATTTTTATTTCCATTAAATTCTGGTACATTTCCTTCGAAATATTTATTTGTCATCGATACTGTTCTATTTAATAAATTGCTTAAGTCATTTACTAAGTCGTTGTTATATCTTTTTACGAATTCTTCTGGTGTGAATATTCCGTCAGATGATGTTGGCATTTGTCTTATTAAGTAATATTTTGTTGCATCTAATCCGTATCTTTCTATTAAACTTTCTGGATATATTACATTTCCAACTGATTTGCTCATTTTTCCGTTTTTCATTGTAATCCAGTTATGTACCAATATTTGTTTTGGCAATGGTATGTCTAGTGCCATTAAAAATATTGGCCAATATATTAAATGGAATCTGGCGATGTCTTTTCCTACTATATGTAAGTCTGCTGGCCATAATTCATTGAATTGCTTTTTGTTTTCTGAGTCATATCCTATTGCTGTTATGTAGTTTGTTAGTGCATCAAGCCATACATAGATTACGTGTTTTGGGTCTGATTTTACTGGTACTCCCCATGTAAATGATGTTCTTGTTACACATAAATCTTCTAGTCCTGGATTAATGAAGTTGTTTATCATTTCTGTTTTTCTATAATCTGGTTTTATGAATTCTTCATGTGTGTTGTAATATTCTAATAATCTATCTGCATATTTCTTCATATTAAAGAAGTACGCTTCTTCTTTCATCTTATTTACTTCTCTTCCACAGTCCGGGCATTTTCCATCTACTAATTGTAAATCTGTGAAATATGATTCACATGGTTCGCAATACCATCCTTCATAATAACCTTTATATATATCGCCTTGTGTTAATAGTTTTTCAAATATATCTTGTACAGCTTTGACATGTTCTTCATCAGTTGTTCTCATGAATTTATTATAATCTATTTTCATAGTTTTCCATAATTCAATTGCTGCTTCTGCTTGTTTATCAACATATTCTTGTGGAGTCATGTTTGCTGCGATGGCCTTGTTCTCTATTTTTTGACCATGTTCGTCCAAACCTGTTAACATGAATGTATTATATCCTTTTAGCTTATGATATTTTGTTAACATATCTGCTAGCACCTCTGTATATGCTGTTCCAATATGAAACTTGCCACTTGGATAGTATATTGGTGTTGTTATATAATATTTTTTCATTGTTTTTCCTCCTTTTTTTCTTTTAATACCTTGTTATGATACTACTTTTTCCTATCAAAATCAATACAAAAGCTCAATGTCTTATTAAACATTGAGCTTTATTTATTAGCTATTTTTTCTTAATTGATATATTTTTACAAACATTGCTATTGCAATAACTCCTGCTGTTATTATAGCTATGACTGCACTCATTGGGATATCACCTGTTTGTGGTAATCTTTCTGGTGATTTTGGTGTATTTTTTTCTAATCCTGAATTGATTTCTCTTGTGTTTGGTGTAGAATTCGAATTATGATTTCGTGTATTGTTTTTATTATTTCTATTTATAATATTTTGATTGTTATTATTATTTGTGTTATTTGTGTTGTTATTATTTGAAATATTTCTATCTGTTTCTATAGGATTTGGTTTTGTTGGTTGATTATTATTTGAATTATTATCATTTTGATTGTTGTTGTTTTGGTTGTTATTATTTTGGTTATTGTCGTTTTGGTTATTATTATTTTGGTTATTGT
>CAURYI010000108.1:0-2894 GCA_963529075.1 uncultured Eubacteriales bacterium | reverse complement strand
TGATTCCACAGACAATTTTTATATCTAGGTGCATTTTTTGTCTGAGTAATATTTATGTCCAAGTTTGATCTTTTAATTTTTGAGCAAGTTCTTCTATACTAAGAACATCATTAGTATCAAGTACTTGAGTTAAATCAAAGATTCTAGTTCCCATTGGAGCTTTTGGTGTAATTTTCATAAAATCAGTTTCATAAAATTTTTCCACAAAGAAATATCTATGTTTAACAGTTTTAAGATCATATCCATAAGAAGTTTGAGCATGTTCCATAGTCTTTGCTATCGCTTCTTTTCTTTCAGCAGTGAGTTCTCCAAATTCACATTCATATTCTATACCATTTTCAGTTTTAATTGCTGTAAATCTACCAATGATTTTTCCAATAGCACGTACACTTTTATTTTTATAAAGCCCAAGGATATTATGTTCTCTAAAACTACGTTCAGCATTGTCATAATAGATGTTTGATTTAATGTTGAAGTCAAAAGTTACACCAGCAAGTTGCATTCTCATATATTTCCAAGCATCTGAAACAGAAATTAAACCATCTTTATAACAGTATTCCCAATAGTCATTAAGAATAGCTTGTATTTCATAATCTCTTTCATCTAAAACTTCTCCAATAGAGTTTGCTATAGTTTCAAATGTAGTGTTTATATGTATTACTGGAGAATTTTGTTTTTGGTTATACTCTTTTAGTGTTTTTTCAAAATTTTCTTTTTTATCTTCAGCCATTAATTCGGGAGCTAGAGTTATCATAATTTTATATGTTTCATTATTGAATGAATTTAAATGACGAAGTAACTGATCTTCATAAAACCAATCTGACATCTTAGTTTCAACTACTATTTTGAAACTTTCTTGAGTAATTGTAGCATCAGGAATACTATCAATACTTTTTTCTTGTAATGTAAAAACAATTTCTGGATTAAATGCCTCAGAAAAATATTCTGAGTTTAAAAATCTAAAAAATTTAAAAAACTTATATGGTGAATAAGAATACAAACGTGAAAGCAATAACATTGTATTTGCAGTAGCTACATTTTCTTTTGCATGATATCTCTGAAAATAATGTATTTTCATACAAATTCCCCTCCAATTTTAAAATTATATTTATATATATTTAAAGATTTATTCAAAAAACTCTTTATTTACTAGACTATTCTTTTACTTTCAATTCTACATACTCAATATGTTAGTGATTATCTAAACCTATTAGCTGATTGTATACTCATATTAGGCATATGTATTTTTCATTTAATCTATCTATAAAATTAATCTCTTTTTCTTCTTTAAGACTTAAAGCTATTATATCTACAGGATAAAAAGTTACCCTTTCTACATATTCTTTAATTTTACCTATACTTTCTTGAATATTAAAAGAGAAAGACGAATATAATAGTAAAATATCAATATCATTTGAATATTTATTTTTCTCTAAAATAGAACCAAATATATAAACTTTATTAAATGAATAAAATAGATTTATTTTTTTCTTAATCAAATTAATTATATTTATTTTCTTTAATTTTGTTGACATATCTATAAAACTCCTTTATTGTAAGTAATTTAACCTCAAAAGTTTCAGCTAAACTTAAAGCTTCTTTTGATATACATGATTCTCCATTCCAATTGTGTAAATTTACAATTATACAATTGGGTTTTGGTGACATACTAGCTAAAAATGCCATGCTTAAGCAATATTCATAAACAAATATTATGTTAGTATCATTTACTTTAATTTCTCTTAGTGAATTTTGATTAGCATATACAAAAGATATCTGTCGAGATTTTAGATATTTCAAAGCAAAATTTAAACTTTCTAATCTAACACCTATTTTTTTAAAACATTTATTATCAAAATATAATTGTCTTATTCTTGGAGTATCATCCAAGAATAATTTATTTCCATCTTTTAACAATATATATGGTTTGTCTATCCCTAATATAACTTCTTCCAATAAATTTTTTTTTTTTAATACTGTTATTAATTCTTCTAATGCCTCTGCAGAAGGTATTATAAAATTACTAACTGGTATAATACCAAAAATTGAATTTATTTCTTTTGGAAAAAGTACAGCTCTCATTTTTTCTTCATCATATCTAGTATTTTTAAATTCTTCAACATGAATTATAAAATTTTGAATTACTTCTAAATTTGAATACATCTTATTTGAATGATACTGAAATAAATTAAGATTGTTTTCAAATAATAATTTTAGTTTTTCATTGTTTGACAATATTTTAGGTTCAAATTTATCCCATAAGTATTTATTATTGCTCAAGTAATAGCTGTTATATATATTATAGTTTTCATTTAATATAGGTACTATTTTTTCTTTCAGTTCATCAAAAGAACTAAATCTGATGTGGAAAAATTCTTTCAGTTCTTTTCTTCTAATTTCTTTCCATCTTTTAATAGTATCTTCACTTATAAAACCAGCCTTATCAAATTTTTTATGACAAGTTGGGCATAAGATTATCAAATTTTCAAAAGAATTATCTTCTGTTTCATAATATGCACCAATATGGGCTTTTTCCATGATATCACTATTATTTATAAATAACTCTTCTTGGCAATCTGGATTCATACATCGCCCCATGGATTCAGCAAATAATCTACGTTTTACATTTTCAGCAATTGGCTTTCTATTCATCTTTTAACCCCCAAAATTGTTTATATAGAAATTTATCACCAAAATTCATTTAGTAAATCATATTAAAATACTTTAATGTATTATCCAAAATAGCTTCTTTTCTAAAATAAATACTGATTTTTATTTTTCAATATATTAAAGCATCTCTTTGTTTTTAATCCAAGTTTTCTCTATCAATCCCACACATTCAATATGGCTAGTTTGTGGGAACATATCCACAGCTTGTAGTTTCTTTAAAACAT
>CAURYI010000107.1:0-2946 GCA_963529075.1 uncultured Eubacteriales bacterium | reverse complement strand
CTTTAGATTTCGAAGTATACTTTTCGGCTACCATTATACTCGCACTTCTAGGATCTAATTTAACTCTATCAAACTTTTCTATTCTTGATAAAGCATAATAATTCTGATATATGTTATCATAATCTTTTCCTTCAGAAGCTCTAATTATACCATTGTAAGCTCTTAAAGTATTATCTTCATAAGATATATAGATATATCCTTTAGTTCCAAAATCTATTGAACAATACTTTCTACCATCTTCCTTTGTTATCAATTTAACTGGTCTCACTTTATACATTTTATAATATGTATTATTAATTGTATCAATTAATAAAGAATCCGGAATCTGATTTGCTGAATAAATACCACGTGAATTTAGAGCACTCTCATTATCACTATAAACTTCTTTTTTTACTTCTTCAACAGGTCTTTCTTTTTTTTCACCATAAGAATTTTTAGCAATCCATGCACCGTTATTATTAGGTTTATTAAAAAAATTATCCTTTGAATAATCATCATCCCATCCAATAATCGTAACAGCATGATTTGGATTTTCTTTTACTCTACTATATATTGACCCAGTAACTGGATTGAAATCATAATTTCCTATATCCGGCATCTTAACTCCAACAGCTACCCCACCATTTAGAACAATATGTTCTTTTATTTTTTTTCTCAATTCAATTAATTCAGCTTCATTCTTAGGATTTTTAAAAGTAATTGTATCTAACACATCAGCTTTAATTTTTTTATCATCAAAACTATTTATATCCACAGGTTTTTCAGAATTTAAATATGGATAATCATCTTCATTCACTAAGCCATATCCACTCATAATATTTCCCATAGCTCTATAATCAAAATTTCCACCTTCATATGGTTTAAATCCCATTCCCTTAGGATTCTTTATTCCATTTAAATAGTTATCATAAAAAGAACTTGATACCATATATTGCTCCGAGAAGTCATAAACTTTAGTCAACCCACCATTTTGCTTATTTTTCAAAGCTAAATTAGTTTCGATTGCTGCAATTGCAGAAAAAGCCCAACATGAATTTTCTTTTCCCTGATCTCTTATTACTATATTTTCTGGAATAATGTCTTTTAAAGAAAATTTTGATAAATTAGTATATTTCGAAACATTTGCTATATAATAGGGATTATTAGAATTTCCTAACACAGATGCTGATGTACCAATATCATATTTATTTGGAATATAACCACTAGTAAATTTATTTTCACTTCTTTCCCATTCTCTATATTCCTCATTAATATTAAATTCACTTGTATTATTTAATAGATCTACAGCAAAAGCATTAACATTAATTAATAAAAATGCAAAACCGCAAACAATTATTGAAATTAAAATCTTCTTAAATTTCATAATAACCCCTTATTTTTTATCTATTAGTCATTTCTTCTTTTAATAAAAGTTTTTCCCAAGCTTTATCAACACCTGCTTGAAATTCTTCAATCATCCATTCATTTCCAGGCTTAAACATATGTGCAAATCTTTTTTGAAGTTTTAAAAATTCAACAACTGGAACTTTTTTAACTGGTTTATACACTTTATACACGCCATTTTCCACTTCGTATACTGGCCAATAACAAGTATCAACAGCCAATTTATTTATTAACATCAAATCTTCATCTGGATATCTCCAACCTCTTGGACAAGGAGCAAACACGTTCATATATGTAGGTCCCTCAGTATATATTGCCTTTTCCGCTTTTTCATATAAATCTTTAAAATTTCCATAAGCAGCAGTTTGACATACATAAGGCAATTCATGAGCAACCATTATTTCCGTGATATTTTTTCTTTCCTGCAATTTTCCAGGAATCACCTTTCCTTGAGGTGTTGTTGTCGTATCAGCAAACTTTGGTGTAGCTGAAGATCTTTGAATACCAGTATTCATATAAGCACCATTATCATAACAAATATATGTTAAATCATGCCCCCTCTCCATTGCTCCAGACAAAGCTTGAAAACCAATATCATAAGTTCCACCATCACCTGCAAAAACCAAAATCTTAGTATCTTTATCTCCAGGTAATTTCCCTTGTTTTTTTAATGATTTATATGCAGCTTCTACACCAGATGCTGTTGATGCAGCAGATTCAAAAGCTGTATGAATATACGAATCTTTAAATGAAGTATATGGATAGATAAAAGATGAAACTTCCAAACATCCAGTTGCATTTGAAACAACAACATGGTCTTCAGGTTTAACAGCTCTTAAAATCATTCTTGTAACTGGTGGCGCACCACAACCAGAACACATTCTATGTCCTGAAACATATCTAGATGGTCGATTTGCCACTACTTCTTTAACATTATACAAATTCTTATTTCCTTTCCTTCAAACCTAAATATCTATATGGTTCACTCATATCTTTTAGATTTTCTAAATCTTTATAAACACTCATAATTAATTCTTCTGTAACGTCTCTTCCGCCAATTCCATAAGAATAATTAATTACACCAGCCGTATTAGATAAAAATGCTACTTTATCAAGCACAGCTACCGCTTTTGCATTTTTCAGTACATCAACTATCATTTCCCCAGGAAATGGTCTAAATACTCTTATTTTTAACAATCCTGCTTTAATACCATTCTTTCTCAATTTATCCACAGTATCTTTTACTGTTCCAGCTGTTGAGTTCATACAAACAATCACATAGTCAGCATCATCCATTTCATACTTCTCAAAGAAATCATAATATCTACCTGTTAAATCTCCAAATTCCTTTGAAATATCAGCAATAACTTTAATTGCATTACTCATAGCAACTTGCTGTTGTTTTTTATGCTCCATTAAATATGGTTGTAAATCCATTGGACCAACTGACATTGGATTTTCCGGATCTAACAAATTAGTATGTGGATCATATTCTCCAATAAACTCCCTAACTTTTTCAGTTTCCAATAATTCAATATTCTCAATAGAATGTGAAGTAATAAA
>CAURYI010000106.1:0-2985 GCA_963529075.1 uncultured Eubacteriales bacterium | reverse complement strand
CGTAGATGAGTACATAGAAATAGTAAAAGACTTAGTAAAAAAAGGTATAGAAAAAGGTGAATTAATAGAATCAGATCCAGAAGTACTAGCAAGTGAATTATTCAGTTTAGCCTGTGGAAATCTATATTATAAAAAAGACAATGTAATTGACATTGAAAAATTATATAAAGAAATAGATAAAACATTTATACAATTTTTAAAGAAATAGTATGGGGGAAGAGAAATGAGATTAAATTTTAAAATACCAAACATGAAATTCAAAAAGATTAAAATGGATGGCAACGAAATCATGAAAGAAATAGACGTAGAAAAATTGAAAAAAGAAGCAGAAAAAAATGAATTCAAACCAATAAAAAAGAGAAGTGAGCCATATGAACATCTAAATTATAAAACAGTAAAAGAATTTTTCTATAAAGCATGTGAGCAATATCCAGATAATCCATGTATTTTAGAAAAATCTGACCACAAAACACCATATCAAGCAAAAACATACAAAGAATTTAGAGAAGAAGTAGACGCTCTAGGTACAGCAATAACAAAATTATTAAATCTAAAAGATAAGAGAATAATTATTATAGGTGAAAACCAATATGGTTGGTATTTATCATATATGGCATTATTATGCGGAGCAGGTATGGCCGTACCAGTTGATAAAGAATTGCCACAAAATGAAATCGAAAATTTAATAAAGAGATCAGAAGCGGACGCTATAATTTATTCACCAAAATTATCTGAAGTAATCAAAAAGGTAAAAAAAGACAATACAAATGTAAAATATTATATTGAAATGAATTCAGATAAGCCATTAAAAGACGAAGATGTTGGAATTAAGTTCTTAGTACAAGCAGGAAAAAATATCATAAAGTCCGGAGATAAAGACTTTGAAAACATTGAAATAGATCCAGAAGAATTCAAAGTACTAATATTTACATCAGGCACAACATCAAACTCAAAAGGAGTAATGATCTGTAATAGAAACTTGGCAGCAAATATAAATTGCATACCAGCATATATAACACTATATCCAAGTGATAGATTATTTTCAGTACTTCCTTTACACCACACATACGAATCAACAATTGGGTTCTTATATCCAATTTCACAAGGAGCATCAATTGCAATCTGTGAAGGTTTAAAATATATTGTAAATGACTTAAAAGAATCAGAACCAACAGCAATACTAGCAGTACCACTATTAGTAGAAAATTTCTATAAAAAGATAATGGACTCAATCAAAAAAAGCCGTAAAGATAAACTAGTAAAATCAATGATGGGAATAACAAATGCATTAAAAGCAATAGGCATTAATTGTAAAAGAAATGTATTTAAAGAAATATATGCAAATCTAGGTGGAAAATTAAGAATCATAGTATCAGCAGCAGCACCAATGGATAAAAATATAGCACAATGGTTCACAGACCTAGGAATTATTTTCTTGCAAGGATATGGATTAACTGAAACAGCCCCAATCTCAGCATTAACACCTGAATACAAAACAACAGTAGGATCAGTAGGAAAAGCAGTAGTTGGAGCAGATATAATCATTGATAATCCAAATGAAAATGGTGAAGGAGAAATATTAATCAAATCACCAACTTTAATGCTAGGATACTATCAAGATGAAGCAGAAACAAAGAAAGTAATAAGAGATGATGGATATTTCCATTCAGGAGATGTTGGATATATGGACAAGGACGGATTCATATATATCACTGGACGTAGCAAAAACGTAATAGTAACTCAAAATGGAAAAAATATTTATCCAGAAGAAATAGAAGGTTTATTACAAAACATACCAGAAATCAAAGAAGTAATGGTCTATGGAAAAGAACCAACTGCAGAAGACAACAAAGGAAAAAATGACAAAGAATTAATAATAACAGCAAGAATCATTGTTGATAATGATTTCATTCAAGAAACATATGGAGAAAAAACAGAAGAAGAAATACATGACATAATTTGGGACAAAATAAAAGAAGTTAATAAAAAATTAACATCATACAAATATATAAAGAAATTAGAAATCAAACATGATGAATTTGAAAAAACATCAACAATGAAAATAAAGAGATATAAAGAAATAAATAAATAGAAAAAAAGCAACAGACATTTTCGTTTGTTGCTTTTTATGCATAGAATTGTGACAAAAATGTAACGAAAAAGTAATAAAATAAATCAATCAATTGATTGACATAGAATGGCAATATATAATAAAATAGCATCAGAGAAAAAATGGATTCTTAAAAAGATAGGGAGGGATTAAAGTGCCAAAACATGGTATTGTTAATGTGAGAATGGTAATCACAGAGGAGAAAATATTATCTAACATAGACAAAGTACAGAGAATAATAAATCCAAAGAGTAAGAAGCAAATCATTGAACTAGATGGCAACTCTTATTTTAAGGATCTAATTGAGTCTATAAAAACATATTTAATTGAATATCCAAAAAAGAAGAACTTACCAAAAAGCGTATATGATCAAGCATATAGATTGATTGAATATGCAACAAATCAATTCGAAGTAAGTACAAAACAAGTTGAAGAATTGGTTAAACAAAAGGAATATAATATAAAATCAGCTTCAATACTAAAGCAAACAATTGCATTAGCAGAAAGCAAAGATGCAACTTGGAAAAAAGCTCTAATTGAAGTAAGCAAAAGATTGTCACCAGAAATTCTAGAAGCAGTTAATAAAATTGGAAATTCAGAAAGTAAAGATACAGAAGAATATCAAGCAACAATAAAAATGTTAAATGCAAGAATTTTGAATTTACAATCTAACTTACACATAGAAATTGATATTGAAAGATATGAAGATAGATTAAAAGCGTTAAGTTATATAGGAATAGAAATATCAGACGCATTAAAAACAATTCCAATTCCAGCAGATTCAGAACTTAATAAACAACAAATAGTAGAAAAAGCAAAAACAGAAGTACAAAGACCAGTAACTGTTCAAAATGTTGTAAATCAAGCTCCAGTAG
>CAURYI010000105.1:0-3108 GCA_963529075.1 uncultured Eubacteriales bacterium | reverse complement strand
TTGATAAGATTGGTTTGAATAAAACGGTTAGACTTGTAAATAGAATTGATAAGGATACCACTGGTTTAGTTGTGATTGCTAAATGTGAGTATATTCAGGAGTCTTTGATTAAGCAGATGAGTGATAAATCTTTTATTAAAGAGTATATTGCTATTGCTCGAGGATTGGTTGATTCTTCTGGAGTGATTGACTTCCCTATTGCTCGTAAGGACGGTAGTATTATCGAAAGATGTGTTGATTTGGTCCGTGGTGAGAATGCTATTACTAACTATGTGAGATTGAAATATAATCCTGAACTTGATATTAGTTTGGTTAAGTGTAGATTGCTTACTGGTAGAACTCATCAAATTAGAGTGCATTTTGCTTATATTGGGCATCCTCTTCTTGGAGATACATTATATGGCTTTGCCTCTAATTTGATTGGTCATCAGGCTTTGCGTTCAAATCGTGTTTGCTTTGTTCATCCCATTAGTAAAGAAGTTATTGATGTAGAATTGAAAGTTGATGGGATTTATGGAGATTTGATTAAAATATAAAAATAGCAATGATTAAAATCATTGCTATTTTCGTATTGTTTTTTATGTTGTCATATTTGCATGACTATAATAGCTTATTTATATCTTTAAATAATTTTTCGAATCTTTCTAAAGTTTTTTCAGAAAAATCTTTCTTATTATCACAAATAGACGTTAAATATTTTGCAGGTCTATAATGGTTGAATCTTTTTATATTTAAAATTTTATTAATTTGAGGTATCATTGATTTTGTTTCATTTATTTCTCTTGGAATTATTTCTTTAAATTCATTTTTAAATTCATTATTAAATAATTTTAAATATTCTTCTATTTCAAACATATCTTCTATATCAGCAAAATCTAGCCTTTCTATGTATTTATCAAAAAAAATTATTTGATTTTCACTAATTATTTTTTCTTGAATTAAATTGTTTAATCTTGCTTTTCCTTTTTGATCAATAAAAGTGTCTAGTAAGCATACTATATTTAATTTATTTCCTCTCAATAATGATATAAAAGTAGCAACTTTATCTAATCCACCAACAGGAACAACAGTTATATCATCATTTAAGCCTTCTCTATTTAATGATTTTAATATTTCTGACATTACTGTTAAGTACATTAAGTCTGCGACTCCTTCAACTAGTAAATTTTTTTCGGAAATATATAAATTTTGTGCTAAATTATATCCTAATGCTGCTTGTAAAGGAAATAATGTTCCTTGATCTTTTTCTTCTATTGCATTTGATATAATACTACCTTTTTTATCATCGTTTGAGTCATATACTGTTCTAACTTCATTTAATTTTTCTGAATCTATCATAAAAGGAGAGTGCGTTGTATATATAACTTGATAATTTGGAGCCAATTTATTATCTATATATTTTAATAAATCATTTTGAGCTTCAGCGTGTAAATTTAATCCTGGTTCATCTAATAATATTATTAAATTATTTGTTTCTTGAACTTTACTAAACCAAATAAGAAAAGAAAAAAACCATATAAAACCTTTACTTCTATTTTTTAGTGGAAGAGTTACTCTATGTGTTTTATTTTTTATTCTAATTTGTAATAGCTTGTTTAAAATGTTATATTGATCTTCTTTAGTTTGTATTGTAAAATTGATTTCTAAGTTTTTATTTGTACTCCAATATTGTGAAAATTCATCAGTTATACTATTTGAAGTTGCTTCTAATTCAGAAATAAAGTCTTCATATTTATCTGAATTCATAATTTTATTAATATCGATATTTGCTAATTCAAATAATGCTTTTGTTATATCATTTTGCTCTTTTGTAAACTCTGAATCTATACTACCATTTTCAAATTTATTTAGGTTTATTGTTCCAGGTAATAGATAATATTCATCAAAATATAAGAATTTTGGTAAATTAGTATCAATATATTTTTTTGCGATATAGCCACTGATTTTATTATTAAAATTTTTATGAGATTGATTTATGTATTTTTCGTCTAATTTTTCTAATATGCTATTCATATTTTGATTTTTTAGTTTTTCACGTAAATCATCAATGGTATCAATATTTAATAAATCGTCTAAATCTTTTTTTTCAATTGAAAAATCACTTAAAAAATTTTTTATGAAATTGTTCTGATTTGCATTAATACTATATTTTTTTGTATTGTTATATGTTTTAGAAATAATAATATTATTATCTTCAAAAACATTGTCTCCTATATCACTTTTTATTTTATCTAAAAGTTCGTCTGAAATTTGAAATGTACATTTTATAACTTCAAAATCATTATTTGGAAAATCTTGTTCATATTTTTTTAAGTATCCTCTTGGATAATCGTTTATTGAATTAAATTGAAATGTTTCGTCGTTTTCATCAAAATAATTAAATTTTGCTATTGCTTCTAATAATGCTGTTTTTCCAGACTCATTTTTACCAACAATTCTAGTTACTCCATTTTCAATTTCAATAGTTTGTTTTTCTAAAAAACTTTTATATTTTTCTATTTCAACTTTTTTTAAAGTTATCATGATTACTCCTTTATATTTAATAATATTAAGATTACTGTGCTAACATGTTGATTAGTGATTCATAGCTATCTACTACATCATATTTTACTGTATTGCTACATAAACATTGAAAATGTTTTCTAGCACATTCTATTTTGGCTTTTTCTACTTCACGAAGTTCCATTGAGTTCATACTTCCTTTTGTTTCTGCAACGAAGTAAATATATTTAAATGAATTATTGTCAAATACTATTGCCCAATCTGGATTATAATTGCCTACTGGAGTTGGTATTTTAAATCCATTTGGTAATTTGGCATATACAGTTACTTCTCCGGATTCTAGTTTTTTTGCAAAGTTAGTTTCATTTTTTGAATCAGTAATTAAGAAATCATAAATATGTTTCTTAACATCAATAGCATTTTCTCCAAGTTCTCCACGAACATTATTAATAGTAAAAATACTATTATCATATTTATTTTCTGTTTTATGATAAGTTATACCATCTATGACGGTTGCTGCTTTTTCTTGATTTATTAAATTTGCAACTTTTCTTATGAAATCTTCTGGATTATGTTTGTAGATTTCAAATTTATCTGCTCTTATAC
>CAURYI010000104.1:0-3119 GCA_963529075.1 uncultured Eubacteriales bacterium | reverse complement strand
GCTTATACCTAATCTTGGATATTCTAGTATTGCTTCTGTTTCATATGTCTGGCCATTTGTAGCTTTTATTTTTTTAGTTTTTTGATTTGTATCTGATACTGTTTTATAAGCTGATGTAGTTAAATCTGGTTTTTCTAATTCAACATTTTCTTCATATTGATCTGATACATCTTCGTCTGAATTTAATGCTACAACCATTACTTTATCTGTGATTAATGTATCATCTTTTTCTTTTGGTGATGCATCTAGCTGACTTCTAATATCTTGTGATACTAATTCTTCTTCATTTTTTTGTTTTTCTGCAATAAAATAATAAACTAAAAGTGATACTATAACCAATATTGATATTAAAAATATTGTTTGGTATATTCTTTGTTTTCGTTTTAATTCTTTTGTTACATACACTTTAGATGATATTAATATTTGATTCAATAGTTCACTCCTTTCTATTCATTTCTGTTTTTAATTTTAGCATAAATCGGCAATTTTTGCAAATATTTCCAATAATAATTCTTCACCTCTTGTACTTTCTGGAAGGCCTAATTCTGAAAGTATCTCAAGTAATTTATTTTTTGGAATACTTTGTGATAAGGAATTTGTTATTGTTTTTCTTCTCTTGGTAAAATTTTCTTTTATTAATTTAAATAATAATTCTTCATTTTTTACCTTAATTCTTGGTTCTGGTATTTTTTTGATTCTCACTATTGATGATTCTACTTCTGGTGCTGGAATAAAAGAGTCCTTTGATACATTTGTTACTATTTCTGCATCGGCGTAATAATTTACGAAATAAGTTATTGCTCCTGCCTTTTTATCACCTGGTTTTGCGCATATTCTTTCAGCTACTTCTTTTTGAATTAAGATAGTTATATCTGTTATATTTGCTTTTATTAATTCTGTTACTATTGATGTTGTTATGTAATATGGCAAATTGGCTACGACTTTTGCTTTTGGGGCTAATTTATTTATATCTAATTTAAGTATGTCTTCATTTATTATTTCAATATTGTCATACATTTTGAATCTTTCAGATATAATTTCTACCATTTTTGGATCCAATTCTACTGCTATTACCTTTTTAGCTTTTTGCAATAGTATTGCTGTTAATGTTCCAAGTCCTGGTCCTATTTCTATTATTGTGTCTTCTAATGTTACTTCATTCGCAATAGTATCCAATGCTTGTTCATCAAACAAGAAATTTTGTCCCAATTTTTTGTTTGCGTGAACATTGTATTTTTTCATTATAAATTTTGTTTCTTCATAAATATTCATAAATTTTCCTTAATGTTGTGAATTCGATATTTTTTCTTGTAATTTCACTCTTATTACTGTTCCTTCATCTACTTGTTTTCCAGATGTTATATCCTGTGAAATTATTACTCCTGTGCCTTCTGCTGAAATATTCAAATTTCTTGCACCTAATTCTGATTTTGCTTGTTGTAATGTTTTGCCTTTTAAGTTGGGTACTTCTTTTGATACTCTTGTATTGTATTCATTTGTATATAATTTTACAATTCCATTTTCCATTAATTTTGTTCCTGATGGTGGTACTTGTTCTTTAACAATTTCATCATCTGAAGCTTTTGTGTCAGGTTGCAATTTTAAATCTTTTAATTGTTTTTTTACATCTGATACTTTTTTGTTAGTTACATTTGGTACCGTTATATTTGCTGATTGTGTATTTTCTGTTGAAATATTTGATGGAATATTTAAATATGGTAGTATCTCATTTAACATTTGTGCTACTGCTGGTGCTGCAATATGTCCACCATAGTAATTTTTAACTTGGGGTTTGTACAGTGTTAATAATACTGTTAATTTCGTATTTTCAACTGGTGCAATTGCTAGGAATGATGATACATATCCTTCTTCTGGATGATTTGGATCTGCCTCTGAAGTTCCTGTTTTTCCTCCTATTTCATATCCTTTGACTTGTGCGTTTTTACCACCACCATTTTCTACTACTGAATGCATAATATCTCTTATTTTATCAGATGTCTCTTTTGATACTACTTTTCTTACATTGTCCACTTTTGTTTCTGTAACTGTTCCAGTATTTGTGTTTTCTATTTGTTTCACCAACCTTGGTGTTACTAATTCCCCATTGTTTGCAAGCGCTGATGCAGCTCTTATCATTTGCATTGGTGTTATTTTAAATCTTTGTCCGAATGACATTGTTGCTAATTCTATTGGCCCTACTTTATTTTCTGCCCAAAAAGTACTATTTCCCTCACTTGGCAAATCTATTCCTGTACTTTCAAACATTCCAAATGCTTTCAAGTATTTATAGAATTTTTCTGTACCTATTCTTCTGCCCAATTGCATTAATGCTGGGTTACACGAATTTTCTAATGCTTGTCTTAATGTTTCCTTGCCATGACCTGTTACCGATGTACATCTTATTTTAGTATTTGCTATTTCTTCATAACCAATACAGCTAAAATCTCCAGGTGTATCTGTTTCTGCCAAATTCTCTTCTAAAGCAATTGCTGCAGTTATCGTTTTGAATGTTGATCCTGGTTCATAAGTATCAACTACTGCTCTATTTCTCCACATTTGATATAATTTATTTGTTTTTTCCTGTGCTGATAATTTATTATACTCTTCTTGTTTCATCGTAGTTATTGTCATTGGTGTATTTAAGTTGTAGTCAGGATATGTGGCCATTGCTAAAATGTCTCCATTTGTCGGATTCATTATTATGACATTTCCACCTTTATCACTTTTACTTTCTTCTACTGCTTGCTTTAAATATTTTTCTGCAATTATTTGAATGTTTGAATCTATTGTTAAATATAAATTACTTCCGTTTTCTGGTGATATATATTCTTGGTGATTGTCTGGAATTTCATCCCTTGTTACATCAACTGCTGTTGTAAGTCTTCCTTCTTTTCCTCGCAACGTTACATCATATTTATTTTCAATTCCTTCCAGTCCTTGATTATCAGCTCCTACGAATCCAATAACATGTGATGCTAAATTGTTGTATGGATAATATCGCTTGGTATCTGGGTCTATATTCATTCCTGCTGTATATTTATTTTCTTTTAACCATTTTGTTAATTCATCAATTTTATTTTTCTCTACTTTTGATACTAGAGTCTCTGTTGGTCTATTGC
>CAURYI010000103.1:0-3197 GCA_963529075.1 uncultured Eubacteriales bacterium | reverse complement strand
AAGTCCAATTAGCAATTACAAGATTTTTTAGAAAATATGGAAAATATATAGGAGCTATATTTATCATATGGCTTATAGGATTTTTTCTAAACGTGTATTTGAAAAGTCTTCCAAAAAAACTAATACTGCAATCATCATATAAGCCAGATACAGCAATAATGACAGACAACACAGTGCCAAAGATACAGGAAAAGTCAATAAAAGCAGCAATGCAAACATACACTGATGCATTAATAGCAGGAGATTATGAAAAAGCATATAATGCTCTAACTGAAGAATGCAAATCATTTAATTATGATAATAAAATAGCAAACTTCAAAGAAAGAACATCAAAAATATATACAAAAGAAAAAGTTGCATCATTTCAATCATATTCAAATTATCGAAAAAGATATATATATAAAGTAACAGTGTCTGATAATATAGCAAAAACAGGAACAAGTGGAAACTATAAAACTTATAATGAATTACTTACTGTTTCAAAGGTAGGAAATGACTACAGGATTGCTGATTATGGATATATAGATAAGGAAAAGGTTGATTTCAAAAACCAAGATGAAAATATTGCAGTAGAAATAGCTTCAAAAGAAGTAAGCTATAAAACAGAGCAATATAATGTTAAAATAACAAACAAAACAGATAAATACATTATCATTGCAGACAGTACTGCAGGTGCAGAAATTACATTAAATGTTGGAGGAGAAGAAAGACATTCAATAAACACAGATTCACAAGGAATTGTTTTATATCCAGGAGAAACAACAATAAGACCAATAATTTTTTATAAATATTTCGATAAAACAATAAATGCAAGTAAATTGTCATTTAATGTAGTAAGAATTGTTAATAATTACAATGGCAGTGAAAGGAACAGTTCTCACAAAGCTTCAAAGGTATATAGTTTCAACATAAATCTTAAAAAGTAAAAGAAAATTATTGACAACTAAAATAAAATTTGTTAATATAGTAATTGACGTTAGGAAACAAATTAATACTAAGTCAATTACACATGCGGGAATAGCTCAGTTGATAGAGCGTCGCCTTGCCAAGGCGAAGGTCGCGGGTTTGAGCCCCGTTTCCCGCTCCATTTTTTTATTTAAAATTAAATATGGCGCCATGGCCAAGTGGTAAGGCAAGAGTCTGCAAAACTCATATCCTCAGTTCGATTCTGAGTGGCGCCTCCAGATAAAGAAAGGTAAGATAACATCTTATCTTTTTTTGTTTTAATAAAATTAGCTGAAAGATACATAAGATAGATTACGGAGCATTGAATTTATACTGAAATGTAATTTCCAAAACATGTAAGTAAAAAATCTTTGAAAAAAATAACCCAATATGATAATATAAATAAGAATAAATATAGAATTAAATTATTTTTAATACTGAAAGGTAATTTATATGAAAAAAATTAGAAAAATAATTATCGCAATAATATTAATTAGCATAATATTTTTAATTAAAAATATTACGCAAGCGGTAGATTCAAGTTCAAGTCCTCTATACTTAGGATTATATGAATTAGGAAACTCAAAGAGAACAGGAATGTATACATATAGAGTAAGTGATGGAACATATAAACCTGTGTTTAAAATAATAAAAAATGAATCAACAAGTGGAATAAAATCATATGACTATAACATGCCAATATACTGTTTAAGAAATGGAATAGGATTTGGAAGTAGAATAAATACAAGAATAGTACCATATACTCAAGTATATGATATGACAAAGCCAAATGCTATAGACTATACGGCATTAAGGAATTTGAGCATAAATGATCAAAACTACAATAAAGTAATATGGATATTAAATAACATAGCAGATATAAATAATGAAACATCATTAAATGGATTATTTGAACAATCAGGAGTAACAAGGGCAGAGTTCATAGGAAATAAGGAACAAATGACACAGGATGAATTAATAGATGTATTAGAATCAATTCAACAAATGGCAATTTGGGTATATACTAATAATTCAGAATACATACCAAATGGAGTTGATTTATACGTAAGAAAAAATAATAGAAATACATCTGTTAAGGAAAAATACTACTATAATACTACAAATACTCCAATTGATAGAGTATTCAATTATTTAATTAATGGGGCCAACAATGCAGTAAACAACGGTTATACATATCAAAATGCGAACCAAGGAACAATAAATTTTAATGCAGATGATGCAGTATCAAACTTGGACGGAGAAAATTATATTGTTGGACCATATAGGTTAGAAATTAACGGAAATGCCCAATTAAGAATGAATGCATATAATGGGAATTCTTTAATTTCAAATTTGAGAATAGTGAATTCCAATGGAAATGACGTAAACGGAAATAGTTTTTCAGAAAAAGTAAATAATATAATTGGCAATGATTTCTATGTAGTATTACCAAGAACGACATCTATAAATAGTTTGAGAATTGTAGCTACAGGAACTGCAAATACAACAGTATTAAGATATTGGACGTCATCGCCCAACACGATAAATAATAATCAACCCATAGTTGCAGTAAAAAAAGAATTAAATCAGTATTATAATGAAAAAACAATAAATATAAAAAATGGAACTTCAGAATTTGATTTATCATTAAGACAATACATATCATCAATAATTGATTCAAGAGGAATAAGCAAAAAATTCGAAAGTAGAGAACCTCAAATAACACAAGAAAACCTGAGAAAGTTAGCAACCAAGACTGCTGAATTAAATAACGGAACAACAGCGTTGAAGACTCATTCAAAACAAGCGTTAAATGTAAATAGTGGAGATATAATAACATATACAATTAGAATATATAATGAAGGACAAATTAATGGATATGCAAAAGAAATTACAGATTATATACCAGCAGGATTAGAATTTGTATCACCGGATCAAAGTGAAATTAATAAAAGGTTTGGATGGCAAACAATAACATCTGACAATAAAATAGTAAAAACAGAATATGGTGGAAACCAATTAATTCAAAAATTCAACTTACAGCCAAAAGATAAAAAATATTCATTAAACTACATTGATATACAATTACAATGTAGAGTTACAGCAATAACTAATTCAGATGATAATTTCTTAAGGAATATCATAGAAATAACAAGAGTTGCAGATTACAATAACAACCAAATAAGAGATAGGGACTCTACTATAAATAATCTAAGTGATCAAAGTAAAATTGGATATAACTGGGGTGAATC
>CAURYI010000102.1:0-3210 GCA_963529075.1 uncultured Eubacteriales bacterium | reverse complement strand
AATTAATACTGCAAATATTATAATTGGTATTAAATTTCTTAAAATAATCATAATGACTTTCAAATTCTTCAGGTACATCATAATTTGGTAATATTGTATGCCCAAATTCAAATTCCACATTGCATTTTTCAGCAATCTTAACCGTATTTTCAATTGCTTCAGGCACATCTTTGAAATATTCCATCATTTCTTCTGGAGATTTCACATAAAAATCATCAGTTTTAAATTTCATTCTATCAGGATCACTCATCCTCTTGCCCGTTTGAATACATAGTAAAACTTCATGATTGTATGCATCTTCTTTTTTCAAATAATGTGAATCATTTGTAGCTACTAAAGGAACACCAATTTCTTTAGACAATTTAAACAATTTTTGATTGACAAGATACTGTTCCTTCATTGTATTCGCTTGAACTTCTAAATAATAATCTTCACCAAACAAATTCTTAAACCATAATGCTGAATTTTTAGCCAGCTCATCCTGCCCATTAAGGAAATGTGCCGGCACTTCACCACCAAGACACGCACTTAAGCAAATTAATCCATCATGATATTTCTCTAAAATTTCTTTATCAATTCTAGGTTTATAGTAATATCCATCAGTAAAACCAATAGAAACAAGTTTACACAAATTTCTATATCCCTGCATATTTTTAGCAAGTAAAATCAAATGATTGTATTTAACACTTTTATCCAAAACCTTATCAAACCTACTACCGGGTGCTACATAAACTTCGCACCCAATAATAGGTTTAACATCATTTGCTTTACAAGCTTTATAAAAATCAATGCATCCAAACATAACGCCATGATCAGTAATAGCCATAGCGTCCATACCAAGCTCCTTTGCTCTAATTGGCAAATCTTTAATACGATTAGCTCCATCAAGCAAACTATATTCAGTATGTAAATGTAAATGTACAAATTTTGAATTAAGCATTTTATCTCCTAATTTTATCTCCTAATTTTATCTATAATATCTTTAGCATTTTTAAAAATCGAATCAGATGGAACAACACCTCTTACACAAGATAATGGATAAACATTTGAATTTTTTCCAATAACTGTTCCTGGATTCAATACACTATTACAACCAATTTCAGCAAAATCCCCTAAAAAAGCTCCAACTTTCTTACGATTTGTTATAATTTCATTTCCATTTTCTTTTATAACAACATTTAATTTATCAGCTTTTACATTTGATGTAATAGAACCAGCCCCCATATGAGCTTTATATCCAAGTATCGAATCACCAACATAATTATAGTGAGGAACTTGAACATTATTAAATAATATCACATTCTTTATTTCTGTAGAATTTCCAACAACACAATTATCTCCAATAATTGCACTACCTCTAATAAATGCTCCAGGTCTAACTTCAGTATCCCTGCCAATTATACAAGGTCCAATAATTGTAGTATAATCATATATTTTAGCTGTTTTGTGAATCCATACATCATCATTTCTTTTTTCATATTCATCCAAATTCAAAGAATTTCCAAGTTCTAAAACATATTCCTTAATATCCGCAAGTGCCTCCCAAGGATATTTATATTTAATTAAAAAATCCTTTGCAATTGTTTCATCTAGTGAATACAAACTAAGTATCATAGCATCTTTAATATCATTCATAATCATTCCTCCAAATTAATTTATTAACAATTAATTTTTAAACCAAAAATCATTATACAATTTAGCTGCAGTTTCAGGACTATCAACACCCTCTGCATTTTTTACAGGTGCGAAATCTTCCTCCCTCTTGCCCCTATATAATGTAATATCATCAAATAGTTCAAATCCATCAAATATAAATGCTTCGTATTTATATCCATTAGGTTCTTTAGCAAAAAACATATTTCCATCTTCTTGCATAAAATCAACTTTTTTATGTGCACTATGATATGGCAATTCCACATTAGCTATTTTTTCAATAGCATCAAGTGTATATAAATTACACATAATATGAGACTCCCCATACATTAATTCACCATGCTCATCAACTTCTTCAATTAATGATTCTGGAATTTCAGAATATTCAATAACACCTGGTTTTCCATTTTTCTTGCAAAATACTCCTACTTTCTCATAAGGGCTATTTTTCACAATAGTTTTTGAAGCGATTTCAGTTCCCCTCTTTTTAGTTAATCCAAGTAACATAGGATCAACCATATTTAATAATGCATTATCAACCGAACCAATAAATATCCATTTGATTCCTTTTTTCTTCATATCATCAATAATTCCATCATTAAGCATTGCTTCATAAATCGTTCCATTTCCAGAAGCAGCATATTTAATACGGTATTCGCTATTAACTACAAGTTTTCCATCTTCAGAAAGCAATGGCAAATTTCCTTGTTTAAAAAACTTAACATTCTCACTATTATACCCAAAATAATTATTATCTTCAAAATACTTCACAGTTTCATCATTATTTTCAGTACTAGTCATAATATACCAATTTAAAATAATTCCATATTTATTATTAGTTTTAATTAAATTTTCAGCAATAATTTGAAATAAACTCTTTGGCTCAGGCTTTACATTTAATATAAATGTACCTTTAGGACCTTTATGTCCAAGTCTTGTACCTTGTCCTCCAGCCATTGTAACAACTGCATATTGATTATTTGCTATAATATCTTCGCCAATTTTCAAGATTTCTTTATTTTCTTCATCAGAAAATCTATCTCTATCAAAAACTCTAATATGCTCAAGCATTACTGCTTTCATAGTATTTTTGAAATTTTGATTGCTCAAGCTATAAAGTTGTTTCAATCTCTCAAAATCAATTTTTTCAATATCACTAATTAAATCTTTTTTTCCTTCATCTGTAGGTATTAAATCAATATATTTTAATAAATGTTCTTGATTATATTTTTTAACAATTTCAATATAATTTGCCATTATATTAGCCTCCTATTCTTTACTAGCATCCTCTATTAATTCTATTTCTCTGATTTCCACATTAAATGGTCCATCTTCCAAAATAATATTAAATTCAGTTATTTTCTCTTCGCTAAACTCCTGTGGTTTCATCAACACTCTAGTTGATACATCCATACCAAGCGGCAAAGTTTTATTATTATTATAAAAATAAATAATATTACTAAAATACAAAATATGCATATCATTATTAGTAATAGTTCTATAAATTTTAAAAACTTCCTTATCTTTTAAAATCTCTCTCGGGTTTAAATCACCGAT
>CAURYI010000101.1:0-3254 GCA_963529075.1 uncultured Eubacteriales bacterium | reverse complement strand
CCTTTAATATTGTTTCCTTTTAAAAAATCAATTGTAATATCAGTTATAATGTCAAACTCTGCATTTGGCTTTATCATATTTCCTCCTTTTTAAAAAATACCAACAATATTTCCGTTTTCATCAACATCAATAGTTTCAGCAGCAGGTACTTTTGGTAATCCAGGCATAGTCATTATATTACCAGCTTTTACAACAATAAAACCTGCTCCATTTTTTAATTCTACACCAGTAATCGTTATATCAAAATCTTCCAAACACATTAAATTATTCTTATCATCCGAAAAAGAATACTGTGTTTTAGCAACACATACTTCAAAGCCTTTAGTATTATTAGTAATTCTATTAATAATATTCAACTCTTCAATTGCCTTTTCAGTATATAATACATTTCTAGCTCCATAAATTTTAGTAGCAATATTAAGAACTTTCGTTTTCAAATCATCGTCCACATCATATGCAAATGTTAATTTACTATCTTTTTCTACCATTCCTAACAATTTATTGCAAAAATCAATTGCACCATCAGAACCCTTTTCCCAATTATTCAATAATTCAATATCAGCAAATTTAGAAACTTCACTTCTTAAAAACTCAATTTCTGAAATATCATCATTACTGTATTTATTAATTGCAACAATCGGATTAAGACCAAATGATTTAATGTTTGAAATATGTTTTAATAAATTTTCAAGACCTATTTTTAAGGCATCCATATTTGGTAAAACACAATCTTTAACACTTGCTCCACCATGATATTTTAACGCCTTAAGTGTAGCAACAATTACAACTGCTGCAGGCTTCAACAAATTTTCACGTGCTTTAATATCTATAAATTTTTCAGCTCCTAAATCAGCACCAAATCCAGCTTCTGTAACAACATAATCACCAAGTTTCAATGCCATTTTAGTTGCAATAACACTATTACATCCATGTGCAATGTTAGCAAAAGGACCACCATGAACAAAACATGGATTATTCTCAAGTGTTTGAACCAAATTAGGATTAATAGCATCTTTTAATAAAGCAATCAAACTTCCCACAATCTTCAAATCACTTACATAAACAGGCTCATCACTTTCATTATAACCAATTATCATTTTCCCAAGTCTATTTCTTAAATCAGATAAATCCTTAGATAAACAAAATACAGACATAATTTCAGATGCAACTGTTATATCAAAATGATCCTCACGAGAAACTATTTTTTTTTCACCAGATAATCCAGTTTGAACAGTTCTAAGTTGCCTATCATTTAAATCCAGTGCTCTCTTCCATGTAACTTTTTTTATTTTCAACTCATTACCTGAAAAAATATGATTATCAATTATTGCACTAATCAAATTATTAGCTTCAGTAATTGCATGAATATCACCTGTAAAATGTAAATTAATATCTTCCATTGGTGTTATTTGTGAATATCCTCCACCAGTTGCACCACCTTTTATTCCAAAAACAGGACCAACAGATGGTTCCCTCAACGCCAAAACTGTTTTTCTATTTAATTTATTAAGACCATCAGCAATACCTATTGCAGCAGTAGTCTTACCTTCACCAAGTGGAGTCGGATTTATGGAAGTTACTAATATTAACTTACCATCTTTATTATTTTTTATTTTTTCAAAAAATTTAAAATCAATCTTAGCTTTATATTTTCCATATTGTTCAATATATTCATCATCAATATTTAACTTTCTAGCAATTTCAACAATATTCTTTTTTTCTGCATTTCTAGCAATAATAATATCTTCCATAAATCCTCCTTATACCCAATTAAGCAATAAGTCCAGCAATAAGTCCAACAATCAATCCAATTAATACTTGAAAAGGTGTATGACCAACCATTTCTTGAAATTTTTCTTCTGTAGAAGTATTTTTATCCATTAAAATTTCATTTAGATACTTAGCTTGTTTTCCAACTTGTCTTCTTACTCCTATAGCATCTTGCATTACAACTAATGTCATAAAACAAGCAAGTGCAAAAATTGGTGATTTAAAACCAATATTTTTTCCAAGCATCACTGTAATTGAAACCATCACCGCAGAATGCGAACTAGGCATTCCACCAGAACCTAATAGCCTTCTTAATGTAATTTTTTTCTTTTCAATACAATCTACAACAACTTTTGAGGTTTGTATCGCCAACCATAATAAGAATGGCACCAATATATATTTATAATCATTATAAAACATTTCTTAATTCTAAAGACTTTTATTCAATTAAATCATTTATGATTGAACAAAATCCTTTTCTTCCCCTTCCAATAAAATAGTTATTTTCTTTTCTGCATTATCCAAAATTTCTCTGCATTCCCTAGAAATTTTCATTCCATCTTCAAACTTTTGAACAGCTTCATCCAATGATAAATTATCTTTTTCAAGCTCTTTCTTTATTGTCTCTAAATTACTCATTCTTTCTTCAAAACTTTTTTCTACCATAATATAACTCCAATCTATATAACATTTGCATTAATTTTTCCATCATTCAAAATAATCTTAATCTCATCACCAGTGTTTAAATCATTAATACTTTTAATAACTCTATCATTCTTCTCAACAATACTATAACCTCTAAGTAATGTTTTTAAAGGGCTTAAAGCATCTAGCCCAACAACTAACTCATTAAATCTAGCTTCTTTCTTTTGAACAATGTTTTTAAATAAATCCATAATTTCTTTTTCAATTTTATCAACCAATAAGGTCTTATTTTCTATAATTAATAAAGGATTTTTAAAACTTTTATTTTCCATTATCATTTCATATTTAGCTCTCATCAATTGAACTTTTCGCTTTAATAAAACTTTATACTGATTTTCATATTGATCAATTGTATACTTAACATCATCAATATTAGGAACAGCTAATTCTGCAGCAGCAGATGGTGTCGGCGCCCTTAAATCAGCAACAAAATCAGATATCGAAAAATCAGTTTCATGTCCAACTGCAGATATTACAGGTATTTCAGAATCATATATTGCTCTTGCAACAACTTCTTCATTAAATGGCCATAAATCCTCAAGAGATCCACCACCTCTTGCAATAATTAATACATCAGCTAACTTTTCTTTATTCATATATTTTATAGCTTCTGCAATTTTATCACAAGCTCCAGGACCTTGAACCGGTACTGGCAACAATCTAATATACACATTTGGATTTCTTCTAGTTGAAACATTTATAATATCCCTAATAACCGAACCTGTCGATGAAGTTAACACACCAATAACTTTAGGAAACTCTGGTATTTTCTTTTTATG
>CAURYI010000100.1:0-3262 GCA_963529075.1 uncultured Eubacteriales bacterium | reverse complement strand
TTGCTTTTTAACTTATTTAAAATTAGATCTTTTTCGACACTGAACAATTCTACTATTTTATCTGCAATTTTTGATATTTTTTCATTTGTTGCTTCTTGATCAACTGCTCCATGTTTCTTTATTTTTAAATATGCAGGATTTACTGTAATAGTGTCTACATCTGCACTTAATGCTAGTGTTTTTCCATTTCTATCAAATATTGTTCCTCTTTTTGCTGTTAAAATTTTATTTTGTGTTGATTGTAAATATGCTTTTTCCTTTAATTTCTTTCCATCAACCACATAAAAAAATTCTATATATATAATTCTTGCTACTAATATTGTAAATATGCATAATACCACAAATACTATAAATTTCAGTCTAGCTGTTGAAGATTTTATATTTTCATTGTTTGATACTATCTTTAGTTTATTATTTTTATTTTTTGAAGATATTTTTTTTGCCATTATCTTTCCTCATTTTTCTTTTGATTTATTAAATTTTAGCATATTTTGGAGTTTAAAATCAACATGATTTTCATTGAGGTTTTTGAATTTTAATGGTTCTCTGTTATAAGCTATTCGACATTAAAAGAAGCACTAGCTTTTGCTAATGCTTCTTTTATTAATTTTGATCAAATACTTGATTAAATTCTTCTTCTGTTATTTTCTCTTTTTCAATTAATACTGTTGCAACTGCATCAAGTTTATCCATATTTTGTTCTAACAATTCTTTTGCTCTTTGGTATGAAGTTGAAATCATTTTCTTGATTTCTTCATCAATTATTGCAGCTGTTTCTTCAGAATATGTTTTTTCCTGTGCTAAATCTCTTCCTAAGAATACTTCTTGTGATTCTGAACCATATGTCACAGTTCCTAATCTTTCGTTCATTCCGTATTTTGTTATCATTGATTTTGCAATTGCTGTAGCTCTTTCAATATCATTACTTGCACCTGTTGAGATGTCTTTTATTACTAACTCTTCAGCTACTCTACCACCTAATAGTGATATTATTTGTTCTTTCATTTCTGTTTTTGATATAAATGATTTATCTTCTGATGGTCTATACATTGTATAACCACCTGCCATTCCTCTTGGAATGATTGATATTTCATGTACTGGATCTTGAGTTGATAAGAACTTACTTACTACTGCATGTCCTGCTTCATGGTATGCTACTAATCTTTTTTCTTTATCTGATCTTACTCTTGTTCTCTTTTCAGGTCCCATTGTTACTTTTACCATGGCGTCTTCAATATCTTTTTGTTCAATTGCTGTATGGTCCTGTCTTGCAGCTAATAATGCTGCTTCATTTAATAAGTTTTCTAAATCTGCTCCTACAAATCCTGATGTGTTTTTGGCAATTAATTTCATATCAACATCTTCTGCAAATGTCTTCTTTTTGCTATGCACTGCTAATATTTGTTCTCTTGCTTTTACATCTGGTGGTGGTACCACTATTTGTCTATCAAATCTGCCAGGTCTTAATAAAGCTTTATCTAATACATCCGGTCTGTTTGTTGCTGCTAGTACGATTACACCTTCATTTGCTGAGAATCCGTCCATTTCAACCAACATTTGGTTTAATGTTTGTTCTCTTTCATCATGTCCTCCACCAATTCCAGCTCCTCTTTGACGTCCTACTGCATCAATTTCGTCTATAAATATTATACATGGTGCATTTCTTTTTGCTTCTTGGAACAAATCTCTAACTCTTGATGCACCTACACCAACGTACATTTCTACGAAGTCTGAACCACTTATAAAAAAGAATGGTACTCCAGCTTCTCCTGCTACTGCTTTTGCTAATAAAGTTTTACCTGTTCCTGGTTGTCCTACTAATAATACACCTTTTGGAATTCTTGCTCCCATATCTGTGAATTTTTTAGGATTTTTTAAAAATTCTACGACTTCTTCTAGTTCTTCTTTTTCTTCATCTATTCCTGCTACATCTTTGAATGTTAATTTTGTTTTATCTTCTTGGTTTATCATTCTTGCTTTGCTTTTTCCAAATGATACTTGGCCACCTTGACCTCCTCCTTGGCGCATTGTTGTGAATGACATTAACATTGTCCATAACAAGAATATTAAAACTATTGACGATATTGGTAATATCCAATTTGATATTGTTTCTAAGAATGGTTGATTGTCTGTACTAACTTTTACTATTCCTTCTTGCATTGATTCATTTAAATTTGTCATTAAGTTTTCAATGTCTGAAATGTTCACTCTTTTTATAGTTTCATCATTCTTTAGTTTTACTCTTGCTGTTTCTTTATCATAAGATATTGCAACATCTGTTACTTCTTTGTTTTTTATTTTTGCTATTAGGTCTGCATAAGTAATTCTATTACTTGTTGGATTTGATACAGCTGGTACCAAAAAAGCAACTAATACTATAATTATTAACCATAATAAACCAGTTTTTACTTTACTCATGATTTTCTCCTTTGTTTTATCTATTTAAAAATCTAGCATATTAATTTTGCTATTGCAATAGTTTTTACAAAGTTTTTTCTTTGAAAGCGTTGATAATATTGACTTTCTCTTACGGATTTAATGTACTAAGTTGATAAAAATTTTTTTATTTTTTATTAAAATTTCTATTTTTTTATTTATTTTTATTGTTTTATTTCCAACATTTCTTTCAATCATTTTTATAACATCATCAATATTTACTTTTGATAAATTATTTTGAGATTCAGAAAGTGCTGAAACAGCTTTATTTATCAATCTTTTTTGAATTGCTATATCTTCTTTTCTGATTTCTTTTAAATCGAATTCAATGTGATTTTTATTTATATGTGCAAGTTTTCTATATTGATGTTGTGCATTTTTTTCTATATATGAATTCTCTTCTTTTATTATTTCCGTTGTCCTTTGGAGTGTTTTAATTAAATTTGGATTTATTTTTTCTAGCTCAGGAATGATTAAATTTCTAACCTTGTTTCTTGTGTATATATTTTCTTTGTTTGTTGAATCAATCCTAGGATTTAATTGATGTTTCTTACAATATTCTTCAATTTCTTTTCTTTGACAATTAATTAATGGCTTTATGAATTTATTATATTCAATCGGCTGTATTCCTTCTAGCCCATACATTCCAGTTCCTCTTATTAAATTCAGTAAAACTGTTTCTGCATTATCATTCATGTTATGTGCTATTGCAATTTTAGTAGCTTGTTCTTTCTCCATTATTTCGTCAAAAAATTGATATCTTATTTCCCTCCCAGTTTCTTCTGTTCCTCTTTTGTTTTCCTGTGCAATTCTTTCTACTTCAATT
>CAURYI010000099.1:0-3296 GCA_963529075.1 uncultured Eubacteriales bacterium | reverse complement strand
TATACATATCTTGGCTATTTAATGAACTTTTTGAAACAACACTTTCTTCAAATGGTATAAAATCTGTTTTTACACACACTTTTAATTCTTTTCCAACAGCTTTAGCTATTGTTTCTGCCTTTTCCTTTGCTTTATTATATGCTTCTGCAAGAACTTCATCCTTACATCCTTTAATATCTTTAACATTAAATGATAAATGGTATTTAGGAGGATTCTTTAATTTACTTACCATATCCATAAATTCTGCAATAATATTCATATAATAATTAAATTTTATATTTGCTTATTGAGTATAAGCATATCCTAACTTTATATATTTTTTTCTATCATAATCATATTGTTTTTCTTCATATACCCTAAAACTTCTAGTTTTCATTATTTCTTTATTGAAATTCATTCTTTCCAAAACATCATTTATAAAACTTTGTACATTTTTTGCCCATTTTCTAATGCACTCTCATAAGAATCAGCTCTTGTATAAAAATCCAGCTTAATTTCTACTTCATCTGGATTATAAAATTTCAAATTTATTTTATCATAGTAATTTAATAAGTACAAATATACTAATCAACCAAAACAGATTCTATAATAGGTTGATTTTCTTTTAAAACAGTACCATTTTGGTCCTCAACAATTGCATCTTCACAAATTTTATCAACAATATCCATTCCATCTAAAACAGTTCCAAATGCAGCATATTGGCCATCCAAAAATTCACTGTTTTTCTGTACGATAAAAAACTGTGAGCTTGCACTATTATAATCTCTCGATCTAGCCATCGAAATAGTTCCTCTTTTATGAGAAATCTTATTCTTTTTACCATTTAACTTAAATTCACCAGTAATTGTTTCTTCACTACCACCAGTTCCATCACCAAGAGGGTCCCCTCCTTGTATCATAAAACCATCTATTATTCTATGAAATGTTAATCCATCATAAAATTTTTGATTGATCAATTTAATAAAGTTATTTACTGTTATTGGTGCAACACTTTCATCCAATTCTAATTTAATATTACCATATCCTTTAACTCTAATTGTAATATAATGTTTACCTTTTAAATTCATTTTTCCTCCTTTTTAATTATTATTTAAAAAATTAGTGACTAAATCAACTAAAATATCTTTTTCTTTAGGATTTGATTCAGCTATTAATAATGTTAATGCAGCCAAAGTATTATTATCTATCACTTGCTTATTATCTTTATACAAAATATTATAAAATTCCAAAAAGTATATAAATAAAGTCGCTGCAATTCTTTTATTTCCATCCACAAAAACATGATTTTTTACTATTAAATACAAAAAATTCGCCGCTTTCTCTTCAACACTTTTATAAATATATTCTCCATCAAAACTTTGATAAATATTACCTATTATAGCCTCCAACCCTCTATCTCTTTCAACAGCAAACAAATTACTCTTATCATTAAACTTCAAATTCTCTATTATTAATTTACAATCTTCATATTTAATCTGCTTTAAACTATCCGTACCTTTAATTTTCTTTATACTTCTATAATCATAACTATCAAGTAAATCTAAAGCCTTTGTATATTCTCCTATAACTTTTAAAACATTCTTTATTTCATCCGCTTCTATTTGATTATCGATTCTATTTGCAATATCAATTAATTGTACGGTTTTCTCTAAGTATTCTAATCTTTTTTGATTTATAGCATACCCTTTTAACATATAATCTTTTAAAATACTATTTGCCCATCTTCTAAACATTATTCCCTTTGATGATTTAACACGATAACCAACGGATAAAATCATATCTAAATTATAATATTCAACATTTCTTTTAACTTTTCTAGTTCCCTCTCCTTGAACTGTCGCAAATTTTGCGACAGTTGAATCTAAATCACACAATTCTTCTTTCAAAGCATTGTTAATATGTTTTCCAATAGTTTTAATATCTCTATCAAATAATTGAGCCATTTGGTGCCTATTTAGCCATACAGTTTCATCTTTAACATTAACTTCTAATTGTACACCCTGATTTTCAAATAAAATTATTTCATTCTTCTCTTTATCCATAATATACCCTCCACAATTTTTTATATATACATATATTTTTATTTTAATTCTCTTAATTTTGTATATAAACTAGAAGCATTATATTCATTTAATGATTCATCTAATACATCCTTGATTTTATTTAACTTTTTATTAATTTCATTTATTTGAAGCTTCATATTATCTATATTATCATCCATCCTAAAAACATCATCATCAAGCATTTTAACATCATCAGTAACATCAATACTATTAATTTTAGAATATAAATTATTATGCCCAAACTCATCCAAAGCACAATTAACCTTATCTTCGATATTCTTAAGCATTCCGGATAAACTATTAGTATAATCTTGATTAAATTCATTTTCTAACAAATTACTAATGTTATTTATTATATTAATAATATTTTCAAGAGAATTATTAGTATTTAATTCTTTTGAATTAATCAAAGATATTTCATTAACTTTATCACTCAATTTTGTCAATCTTACATTATTTAAAATAAGATTATTCATTATTTCAATCAACAGTTCTTTCTCTGTTAGCCTCTTAAAGCTCTTTCTATTATTACTGCCATTATCCATAGAATTCAAAGCTTCTTTTAATCCGTCAATTTTGCCTTTACTGTAGCTTTCTTCGACTTTCTTCTCCCACTCTAATCTATATTTTTTTGTATTAAAAATTTGCATACATTCACTCCTTATTTAATATTTTCATTATATTAAATATAAAACAATACATCAAGGAAAAAATTAATAAACCTAATCTCATTTTATTTGATTATTCAACCTAATATGTATAAAAAATAAAAAAAATTATACATATTTTTAAAACATGTATAATTTTCATATAAATTTATATATATTTCCGCTTCAATTTATAAAACAAAAAATAAAACAATGCTAATCAACAATTGTACTAAAATAATTTTACTAGTTATTTTATAAATCTTCTCTATTTTGTTTCTTCTTTGAGCTGCATCCCAAAATTGTCCAATATATATTTCTGAATGTTTAACATATTCATCTATATCATCTTTATAAATAGATTTCAAACTAGAATAATCATATCCAGCATATCTAGTATTAGGCAATAATGGTTTATATATAGATAAAATGTACCAAGATCCAAATAAGTTACCAAATAAAATTGCTAAAAACCACTGCCCAAACACTATTAAATATTTATTACTTAAATAACTCATCATAACAGGATTTAGAGCAGACTTATTAATAATTAATAATAAGTACAATATATATGATAAAATCAAGC
>CAURYI010000098.1:0-3311 GCA_963529075.1 uncultured Eubacteriales bacterium | reverse complement strand
ACGGAGCAATTGCAGCAATGCCAGAACTAAAGAGCAGAGGATTTGAATTTGTAACAATTGATGAAATGATGAAATTAAAAGGTGTTAGTAGAACAGAACCAAAAATATATTATGACTTTACTGAAAAAAATAATTAATAAATACAAAGGCGTAAAATGAAAAAAATAGGAATAATAATAACAACAATAATTATAATATTTACAATTATATTATTAGCAATTATATTATTAAATGCATATGTAATAAATTCAACCAAGAAAAAGATATTGACACAATCAGAAATTCAAAAGAAATCAGAAACTGAAAAGTACGATTGTGCAATCGTTTTTGGAGCAGGAGTTTATGGAACAACACCAAGCGACATGTTAAAAGATAGACTCAACACATGTATTGAACTATATAATGCTAAAGTCATCAATAAAATAATTATGAGTGGTGATCACGGAAAAAAATATTATGATGAAGTAACAGTAATGAAAAATTATGCAATCTCAAAAGGTATACCATCAGAAGATATTTTTATGGATCACGCAGGATTTTCAACTTATGAAACAATGTATAGGGCAAAAGAAGTATTTAACGTAAGAAAAGCAATTTTAGTAACTCAAGAATACCATCTTTATAGAGCACTATACATTGGAAAACAACTAGGAATTGAATCATGTGGAGTATCAGCAACAAAACATAGGTACGTAGGTGATTTAAATAGAGAATTAAGAGAAATTCTAGCAAGAAACAAAGATATATTCCAATGCATTTTCAAAGTAAAAGCAAAATATTTAGGAGAAAAAATATCACTAAATCAAAATGGTGATATAACAAACGATAATAAAAAATAAGAAAACCTGCTGGACAATCGTCCAACAGGTTTTTGTTATTCAGTTTTCTTTTTATCATCTGTCTTTTCATCTTTTTGCAAAAAGCGACAAAATATAAAGTGCTTTATGTACTTGATTTGAATACAATCAAGTAAAGATAAAAGCCAGAAGATTACTACAAAAGTAGTCAGCTTTTCTCCAAGTTGTGACCACAGAAGCATTTTATCTTCTATCATCAGAGTATTGCTGATTGCAAATAGCCCTAATGAAAAAAAGAAAAAGGACAAAAGGTTTTTTGCCAAGCTAATAAAAGCAAAATCGATTAATAGCCTGACGAACCCAACTGTTCCTAATACTACAAATAGTAATAGCGTTAATTCCGGATCATGCAGATTTATATCTGCAGCCAGGAAAATTAACACCAAGAACGATAAAAGATATTTATCGTTCTGATTTACTGCTGTTGTAGCCATATATATAATGGCAAATAGCAAAATTATAAGGAAAAGCATAGAACCTCCTTTGAAACTGAGGGTTAATCATTGTTGATGAATGTTTTAAATTCATCAACAATAAAAAGCAACACTACAGCAGGTCCGAGAACCTGCACTAATCTTGAGGCGTTTAGCCCGTATTCATAATTGACCGGACAAAATCTATCCTCAAATAGTTTCATTCCTACGATACATAATCCTATCAGGACTAATATTAGAGCAAACCGATACATCCTGCCTTTTATCAAAGCAGTTTTTAAGATCATCCCAGATATGCAATACATATAAGTAAACAGGGATAATACATAAAGCATATAGTAGACAGCTGGAATTTGCTTGTCCACATAAACTATCATTATTAGCATTGCAATATCAACTAATAGAGCAAATCTGACAACATTATTAACCTTGAAAAAATCTAAAAGAAATATCAAAGTTAATATAATTACGAATAACAATAAAATTTCCATACACACCTCCTTGGTGTAAAAAACGAGTGACCCTACGTGATAGCCACAAACCAAAAGTTACAAAGTCACTATAAATTATACATTAATTAACATAAAAAATCAATAAAATTTGTATATAAAATAATTGTTTAAAACATAAAAATATAGTAATATAAAGAAAATTTATAAAATAAGGAAATAAATATGAAAACAATATTAAAAAATATAGGAAAAGATTCAGGATTTGGAGATAATAATAATTCATGGTATATAGAAGAAAATAATGATTTAACAATCATTGATGCAGGATTCACTGTGTTTAATGAGATAAAACATAGATTTGATTTAAGTAAATTTAATAATATAAATATAGTAATCACGCATTTACATACAGATCATTCAGGCAGTTTGCCACAAATCATATTATATGCATATTATATTCATAAAAAAATAATAAATATAATTTCAAAATGTGAACATATAGAAACTTTTTTAAAAATAACCGGTGTAACAAAAGACATGTATACTTTATCAGAAAAATTAGAAACAAAAGATATAAAACATTTTGAATTTATCAAAACAAAACATTGCAAAGAATTAGATACTTATGGATTTACTGCAGAAATTAATAGCAAAAAAATAATTTATACATCTGATACAAATACAATTGAACCATTTTTACAAGAATTAGAAAATTCCGAAGAATTATATATAGATTTATCAAGATATGGAGGAGAAGTACATTTAAAATTTGATGACATCCTTCCAAAATTAATTGAAATATCAAAAAAAGGAACTAAAATAATACCAATGCATTTGGATGATGCAAAATATATAGAAGAAAAAATAGCAAGTCATACATAAATATATGTATGGCTCTTTTTATATAAACTAATTTATGATATAATGCAAACAATTATGGAGGTGACAATGAAAATATTTTTAATACGTCATGGTGAAGACGATGAACGTTATAAAGGCGGATGGAACCGCTTGCCACTTATAAATAGAGGAAAGAAACAAGTATCAAAGTTAGCAAATTATCTAGCAAAAAGACAAAAAGATTTCAAAATAGAAAAAATTGTATCAAGTGATATACTAAGAACAAGACAAACAGCAAAAATAATAAATAATAAATTACATTTACCAATAGAGTTTACAAGAAAATTGAGAGAGATGAACAATGGCGTATTAGCAGGGATGAGAGTTAAAGATGCCATAAAACAATACCCGGGAGTATATTTTAGAGCATTAAAAATGGACGAAAGATATCCAGGAGGAGAAAGTCCAATAGAATTTAAAGAGCGTGTAATAAAATCATTCAATGAATTACTTGAAGAAAATAAAGAACATGAAACAGTAGCATTTGTAACACACAATGGTGTAATAAATGTAATATGCAGTCATATAACTGGAAAAGTATGGACAAACAAGGTAAGAAATTTTAAAGCAGATTATGCAAGTTTAACGATAATTAATATAACTGAAGATAGTAAAGAAGTAGAATTAACAAATTTTAAAGCAAGATAATTAAAAGCCCAAGTTAATAT
>CAURYI010000097.1:0-3482 GCA_963529075.1 uncultured Eubacteriales bacterium | reverse complement strand
TTTGTCTGCTGTCATAATCATGTATTGTTCTAATTTTAATTTTTTTGACCATTTATCAATTGATGCTATTATATCCTCTTTTTTCATGCCTTTTAATTCTCCGAAATACATCAATTGATTTCTAATCTTTATTTTTTGATATACGCCTCTTTCTTCTGGTAAATATCCAAAGTTTACCGCTTCACGGCTTACTTTCTTATCATTCCATGTTATTTCACCACTATCATTATTGATAATTCCTAATAACATTCTTATTATTGTTGTTTTTCCTGCACCATTTGTTCCTAATAAACCATATACCCCTGGTGTATCCAATGTTAATGATACTGTATCAACTGCTTTATTTGTTCCAAAGCTTTTTGATACTTCTTTTAGTGTTAGTCCCATTGTGGCTCCTTTCAGTTTTATTTTATCAACAAGATTATATCTCTTTACAATTAAAAAATAAATATTTTCATAAAAATAGCTAATTCAAATTTTTTATCTACGTATAAAAATAAAAAGTAATCTTCTTAATAATAACTGTAATTTTGTAAATATTGACTTATCTGAAATTGTATTTTCAAAAAGCATTTCAAAAAAATTTCAAAACATTAAATTGGCGTCCATTTATTACTTCTAATTATAATTATGATGACTTTATATTAGGCGAAAATTGTTAAAAATCATCTTCAGATAATTCTGAAGATGATTTTTAATAGATTTGTTTGATTTCTTTCAACTTAAAGTCATTAAATTTAAGCCTCAATACACTTGGAGATTCTATGATAAGTTCTTTTTTATTATAGAATAATTTATTGTTCGTAAAATTACAATATTTTTTCAAGTAATATTTAATTGATGCTCCATGGCTTACTATTACAACTTTTTTCCCATTGTTATGTTTTATAATATTTTCAATAACTTCATTCATTCTTTGTTCAACTTCTTTAAAACTTTCTCCTCCGGTACATTTTAAAGAATTATCTAACATCTGCTCTATAGTATATGAATTCTTTTTTATTTCACCTAATTTTCTTAATTCTTCTCTATCTCCGTAGCAGCCTTTCGTTTAATCTTGAATCAATGTTAATTAAAAGATTGTTCTTTTTAGCTATGTATTTAGCTGTTCCAATTGCTCTTGAATAAGAGCTACTCCATAATTCTTTTATATTTAGTAATTCTGGATTGTTACTTAACTCTTCTGCTTTCTTTTCACCATCGATTGATAAAATAATTTTTTCATTTTCTAATTGAGTATCTCCGAAATTATAACAATCTCTATATTGTTCTGAATGTCTTAATAGATATATAATTGTTTCTTGCATTCTTAATTTTATCCCTTTCTCTATTTGCTTTAATAGGAAACACTTTTTTATCATAAGACTCTAATATTAATTTTATTATTAGACATTAAATAAAAGTACAAATCTTTATCTATATATTTCTAATCATTGCTCCATATCCACCAAATACGCATGGTGAGTCACATTTCCAACCTGGAAATGTACAGCGTGCACCTCTTGAATATGGTAGTAAATATTGGTAAAGTTCTGGTTTATCTTTAGTTGCTTCAAGATATTTATTCATTATGTTTTTTGTTTCTTGCATAATTTCTAATTGTGAAAATCCACATAAACGTTCCATGCATTTTAATACAAAATTTTCTATTGTTCCTCTTTCATTTACTTGTATCAACATTCCTTGTGGGAAAAACTCTTTTAATGATGATATATCTTTAAGCCATTCTTGCTCTAAGTTTGTTCCTGCAATTATTGGTGGTACGTAGTATTTTGGTTCATCTAATAATGTTATTTCATAAGATAATGTTCTATGTCTTTGTGCTTGTGCTAATTGGGCAAAGCTTGCTAGATATGTGACTGAATAATTTTCTCCGAATTCTTCATTTCGATTTTTTCTTTGTGCAAATAATGAAAAATTACGATTTTTATTTCTTGAATCCAATCCTTCTATTTCTAAATCTGGCATGGCTGCTAAAAATTCTTTAAAGGTTTCTTTTAATTTAATTGAAAATGTATTTTCTTCTGCATTTTTGATATAGTCTTTTGCCCAATTAATAATATAATTTAATTGTCCAAAGTTTACTGTGTATTCCATTACTGTTGCTGGTGTAAATACACTTATAAGGTATCTTGCATTTTCTTGAGCTAGTTTAAGCGCTCTTTTATCTTCGAATTTTGGATATTGAGTAAGTATTTGTTCTTTGAATATTTCAATCCATTTTTCGTATAGTTCTTTTTCCTGTGGTGATGGCTCCATGTGTGTATATCTTGCTGACTTTTCTGATGTATTGTATATTTTTTCATTGTTTAATATCATTGCAAGTATTTTTGGAATTCCTTCAAGGCTTAAATTGTATGTTGGATGGCCAAATACACTGTGGTGTCCTGATTTTATATTTCCATCTGCTCTTCTTTGTGTTTTCTCTGGTGCTTCCGCAAACAATGTTTCTAATGTGTCTGGTAGATAACAAATTCCTGCTGATTTTCCTGAAAAATCAACTGCTTCATCTTTTGGCATAACATATCCTACTTTTGTTGATGCAATTACCTTGATTTCCATAACTAATCTCCTTTTTATGCGTATTTTATTTCTGAAGTGAGTATAGCATACGGTATCTTTCAATTCAATTTTAAAAATATTACTTTTATATATTTTTATAATGAATTTTTAAATATTGTTTTCAATTAATTTTTTAACTTTTTCTATGTATGAATTTATTTCTTTTCGTTTATAAACATATATATATGATGGATGTTCTATATAAAATATGTTTTTGATTTTTACTTTTTTGATTATGAAATTATATGCTTGCTTTCCTAGTACTAATATAACCTTTGGGTTTACTAAGCTGATTTCATATATTAAATTTTCTAAACACTCTTCCATTTCATTTGTTGTTGGATATCTTAATTTAGTTTTTTCATTTAATGGTAAACATTTGACTAAATTTGTTTTATAAAATGTATGCTGATTTAATTCATTTTCAATCTGTTCTATTATTTTTCCAGTGTTTGTATCATTTGCTAATGGATGTGTTTCATTTTTATTATCAACTTTTTTTGCTGACAATCCAACCCACATTATTTCTGATTCTTTTATCTCATCTAATAATGGTGGCTGATTTTTATATAGCCCACATTTTTTACATTTCTCTATTTTGTTCATTATTTATTTGTTTATTTTTATAATGCAATAAACTCCTCCTATTATTTTTTACAAGTAATACATACTATTAAATCTTTATAATAACCTTATTAATAACTATTTTATAGTTCAAATTTATTATATCAAATTTTATATAATCCATCATTATTTATTAATAGATTCAAATTTTTATTTCTATATTTTATTAGTAAACATTAAATTTTGATATACTTTATTATTCTATTTTGATATAATTATAAAAAGTTTTAAAGGAGTATCATATGAAGAAGTTTTTTATTATATTAGCAAAGATATTTCTTATTATATTAGAAATA
>CAURYI010000096.1:0-3485 GCA_963529075.1 uncultured Eubacteriales bacterium | reverse complement strand
GTAATGGATGAACCATATAGAGGATTAGATCCAGTCAATTACGAATTATTAAAAAATATAATCATTGAATTAGTAAAAGACGGAAAATATGTAATAATGTCAGCACATCAAATGCCAACAATAGAAGAATTTTGCGAAAATATTCTGATTTTAAATAAAGGAAAGACAGTATTACAGGGAAATCTATCAGAAATTAAGGAAGGATATCCTGCAAACCGTTTGAGTTTAAATACAAAACAAGACGCAACAAAATATATAGAAGAAAATAACATGGAAATTGAATTAGTTGCAAACAACAATTATAAAATTAAAATAAATAATGAGGAACAAGCACACAAATTATTAAAGAACCTTGTAGATAATAATATAGTAATTGATAAATTTGAAATTCAAAAACCTACATTAAACGACATATTTATAGAAAAGGTGGGTGAATAACATGAGAGATATACTAATAGTAACAAAGTTTACACTAATAGAAGCGTTAAAACAAAAAGCATTTATAGTATCAACAATAATAATGATTTTAATGATTATTTTAGCATCAGCATTTACAAAAATAATACCAAAGTTATCAGGTAATAATGAAAAAGACAAAATATTGATTGTAGATAATGACAACATATTCGAAAATCAATTAAACACAATGAACAAATTAGGATTAAATGATGAATTCATCATTGCAAAAGAAAAGACATCATTAGCAGATGTTAAAATTAAAATAAAAAACAAAGACATAAAAAAAGGAATTATAATTAGTAAAACTGAAGGAAGTATCAAAATAGAATATGTAGTTGAAAACACTTCACTAATGATGAATTCACCAGTGGATATACAAAAAGCATTAAAAGAAATTTATTCACAAAATCAATTAAAAAAATTAAATTTAACTGAAAAACAAATGCAAACATTACAGCCAAATTTCGAATATACAACAGTATCAAGTCAAGAAAAAGATGCAAATAAAAATATTTTTGTAATATTAGCATTAACAGGATTACTATTTGCTGCAATATATACATTTGCATATCAAGTATCAACATCAATAACAACAGAAAAAACATCTAAAATAGTTGAAACACTTGTAACATACACAAAGGCAAGAAATGTTGTATTAGGAAAAACATTTGGAATAGGATTGGCAGGATTAATACAATTATTACTAATTGCAGTAATATCAATTATAAGTATAAATACATTTGTAGACAAAAATATGTTATCAGCATTCCTTGATTTATCAACAATAACACCAACACTTGGAATAACAATAATAGTTTATTTTATACTAGGATATATGGAATATGCTTTATTATATGCATTAACAGGATCATTTGTAAGTAATCCAGAAGAAGTTAAAGCAGCAGCAACACCTGCATCATTGATTGCAGTAATGAGTTTTTACTTAGCATATTTCACAATAACAAGTCCAACAAGTAGTTTGAATTTGATATCGTCAATGGTACCATTTTCATCACCATTCTCAGCGCCATTTAGAGTAATGGTTGGAGTGGCAACACCAAGGGACATGATAATATCAGTATTAATATTAATAATGACGAATATATTAATTGCACACATTGCAATCAAAGTATATACAAATGCAATAATTAATAATGGTACAAAACTAAGTTTTAAAGAAATAATAAAAATGTATAAAACTAAATCATAACAATGAAATCAGTACATATTGTACTGATTTTTTTGCCTTAAAATTATTGACAACAAATAAAAATAGTGGTAAAGTTACTAACACTGTTAGTAAAAAGGGAGTCAAAATGAAAACTTCAGAAATAGTTAAAGAAATCATGGAGATTTTTGTAAAGCCTAAAAAACATAAACAGCATATTCAAGAAATAATAGGAGATTTATCAAAAGGAGAAGTAAGGATTTTAGCCTATTTATTAAATGAACAAAATAATATATCATCAAACGAGTTAGAAAAGCATTTACAAGTAAGTAGCGCGAGAATTGCAAGTACTTTAAATAGCTTAGAAAAGAAGGGTTTAATAGAGCGTAGTAAATCAGAAGAAGATAAACGAAAAATAGTAATATCAATTACTACAAATGGCATAACAAAAATTGAAGAACATCAAGAAAAAGTTCAAAGATATGTAGAACATTTGGTAGAAACTTTAGGAGAAAAAGATTCACTAGAATTCATAAGAATAGTAAAAAGAATAAAGGAAATAACATGTGAATCAATAATAGAACATCAAAAGGAGGAAAAATGCTAAAATTATTTAAAAAATTCAATAAAAAAGATGTGCTTTTTATAATAATTTCAATAATTATGATTGTAACTCAAGTATATCTAGATTTAAAAACACCTGATTACATGTCAGAAATTACACAATTAGTAAAAACAGAAGGTAGCCAAATGGCAGATATCTGGAAAAATGGACGAATGATGTTAGTATGTTCACTAGGAAGTTTAATATTAACTATAATAACAGGATATCTAGTGGCAAATGTAGCAGCAAATTTTTCAAAAAGAATTAGAAAAGAAATTTTTGAAAAAGTCGAAGATTTAGGATTACATGAAGTAAAAGAATTTTCAACCAGTAGCTTGATAACAAGAACAACAAATGATGTATCACAAATACAATCATTTATAGCAATGGGATTACACATATTAGTTAAAGCACCAGTTACAGCAATATGGGGAATAAGAAAAATCTTAAATAAAGGATGGGAATGGAGTGCAGCAACAGGGATAGCCGTTTTAGTATTACTAATTGCAGTGGCACTAATTGTCGTTTTCGTACTACCAAAGTTTAAGAAGATTCAAAAATTAACAGATAAATTAAATGCTAAAGCAAGGGAAAATATAACAGGAAGAAGAGTTGTAAGAGCATTTAATGCAAGCAAATATCAAGAAGATAAATTTAATGATATAAATACGGATTTAACACAAACACAATTATTTATTCAAAAATCATTTGCAGTAATACAACCATTAATTTTCATTGTAATGTATCTACTGACATTATCAATCTATTTAATAGGAATTAAACTAATTAATGATGCATTATTAACAGATAAAATAGCAATATTCGGAAACATGGTAGTATTTTCAAGTTATGCAATGCAAATAATCATGTCATTCCTAATGTTAGTCATGATATTCATCATGTTACCAAGAGCAGAAGTATCAGCAGGTAGAGTAAAAGAAGTATTAGAAACAGAAAATAGCATTAAAGACGGAAACAAAGGAATTGTAGGAGTTACAGAAAAAGGAACAATCGAATTTAAAGATGTATCATTTAAATATCCAGATGCTTCAGAGTATTTATTAGAGAAGATATCTTTTAAAGCAAACCAAGGTGAGACAGTAGCATTTATTGGTTCAACAGGAAGCGGAAAATCAACATTAGTAAATTTAATACCAAGATTCTATGATGTAACAGAAGGTGAAGTTTTAGTAGATGGACAAAATGTCAAAGACTATACGCAAGCAGAATTAAGAAACAGAATGAGTTATATTC
>CAURYI010000095.1:0-3500 GCA_963529075.1 uncultured Eubacteriales bacterium | reverse complement strand
AAAGTGAACTTGAAAGATTCAGAGAACAAAGAGCAAAAGAAAAGGGCATAACAAAAAACTATGTATTTACAGACGCTGAATTAGAAGAATTACTAAAATACAAGCCTACAACAACTGAAACACTAATTAAATTAAAAATATTACCGCAAATAAAAATAAAATGCCATGGACAAGAAATAATAGATGAAATCATAAAATATACAAAAAATACTTAATAAAAGGAAACAAAATGAATTCAAATACCAAATTAGAAATAGCGGTAGAAATAATAGCAAACAAAATTGCAAAAGCTGCCGGAGAAAATGATGGAAAAATAGATCAATATCTAAAAGAACGAGAAGAAATGTATAATGGAAATGATAAAATAATAAATAAAATCATAGAAAAATATGGAAATTAGAGGAGAAATAACTTGGCAAACGATAATAATCTTGAAGAATTAATTGAAGAATATAAACTAACAGAAGAAGAACATAGCAATATCAGCCAAAAGATAAGTGAGATATTTTTTAAAGGAAAAACAAAATCAAAAATACCAACAGCAATATTCACAATAGGACCTCCAGGATCGGGAAAAACAGGATTAAATGGATTAGCACAAAAAGAATTAAATGGAAATTTAGTAATAGTAAATAATGATGAATTAAGACCATTTCATCCAAAAGCAGAAGAAATTGCTAAAAAGTATCCAAAAGAATATATAAAAATAACCAATGAAGAAAGTAAATATTGGACAGACGAACTTGTCGATAAAACAATAGAAGAAGGCTATAATATTCTATATGAAGGAACTGGAAGAAAAATAGAAATCTTTAAAAGAATGATTGAGAAAATGCTTCAGCATGGATATAGAATTATTATAAAAGCAATGGCAGTAAACGAATTAAATTGTATGATGTCCATAGTAGAAAGATATGCAGGACAAGTACAACATAAGGGTTGGGGAAGAATAGTATCAACTAAAACATTTTATAAATCATATGATGCAGAAATGATGGAAACAATAGATACTCTCGAAAAAGAAGGAGAGATAAGTGAAGTAGAAGTCTATATAAGAAGTGATGAGCCAACAAATCCAAGCAAGATTTATAGTACAAGTCTAAAACAATATAAAGACGCAAAAACCGCAATAATAAAAGGCAGAAAATTGGATAGAATTAATGCCATTAAATATTATGAACAATGCTTCAAAAGAAGTAAATTAAGAGACAAAGAAACAGAGGAAATATTAGAAAGAATGGAGGAAATTCATAAGCATCATAAAACTATTGATGATATGGAGTTATAATAGAAATAAATTAAAATGACAATAGGAGAATTAACTAGATTAGTAGCAAAAATATCAACAGACTTTGAAGAGAATAATACAGAATTAAAGAAAGAATACTTATTAAAAAATATTTATTTATATAATCAATTAGCATGGAAATTATCAAATGTAGTAGGAACTTTTGGCACAGGATATCCATATTATGCATTAAGAGGAACACTTGAAGGAGCACTACCAATAATAGAAGAACAAATTAGATACAATAATGAATTAGTAGAATCAGGAAAAGAATCATCGGAGAAAGAATGGCCATGCCAAGAATGCTTAGAGAAGAATTATGAATTCATGCCAGATTTAAAAGTTATCTGCAAGCCATGTCAAAAGATTGATAATAGTATAAAACCAAGAAAAGTAATAAATCGTTTACCAGATTTAGATATGTGGACAATTGCAGAAGATGGAAAAACAAGTGAAGTATCAGCACAATTAGCTAGAGTATTACAAGCAAGCGACATATATCCATCAGATATAAAGCCATATCAAACTATTTTAGAATTCATAGATACATCAAAAGATATAAGAGAAGGCAGGATGCCATCAAAATTTCTACCGATTGACACACATATTGTAGAAGTAAGTCAACTAAAAAACTTAATAGAAAAAGTACCGGAGACTATAAGAAATGCCAAAAGAACAAACACAAAACCATTTCTAAATATACATCCATTATCATATAGAAAAACATGGCAATATGATGACACAGGATATAATTTTATCTTTGATTTTTTATTTTCATTCAATATATTTACGCAGAACAAAGCACTTTTAGATGCTATAAAAAAATCAAGAATAACTATAGCAAAGGAAAATACTCCAGAAGAGTTAATAAGCATAATATATTCAATTTCAAATCCGTCAGTACAAAGAAGAATGGAAACCATAGAAATACAAGAAGCGTTAAAAGAAAGATTCACAAGTTGGCAAAGCAGAGAAAAAGTGTCACAAAAAGTTGATAAAGTTGATTATGACGAATAAAGGAGAATATATGAAACAAATAGATTTACATATGCATACAAACAAATCAGATGGTGCATTAACGCCAAAGCAAATAATAGATGAATCAGTAAAAGCAAATCTACAAGCAATATCAATAACAGATCATGACACAATAGATGCATACACTGATGAAACTATAAAATACGCCAAAGAGCAAGGAATTAAATTAATTGTAGGAGTTGAAATTTCAACCAAATCAGATAGATGTGGAATTCATGTATTAGGATATAATTTTGACCTAAATAATGAAGAATTTAAACAAAAATTAGACAGAATTCGCAACGCTAGACATGATTACCTAAAAGCAGTAGCAAAAAAATTAGAAAAGCTTAATTATAAAATTAATGTCGAAGAACTGGATAAAATAAAATCAGTAACAAAAGCACATATATCAAAAGATATAATTGAAAATGAAGAAAATAAAGAAGAACTACTAAAACAATTTGGGCATATTCCAAATAAGGGAGAATTCATAGAAACAATAATGAATGAAAACTGCCCAGCATATGTACAAAAAGTAACAGTAACACCTAAAGAAGCAGCAGAAATGATACATAAAGCCGGAGGAAAAGTTGTTCTAGCACATCCAGTAGCATATGCAAATGAAGATAACATGACAGTAGAAGAAGTACAACAATTAATAAATAAAATGAAACCAGATGGATTAGAAGTATACTACATATATACTAACAGAAATAATGAATACATAAATGAAATAGACAAATGGCTAAAGCTAGAAAAAGATAATAATCTATTTTCAACAATTGGATCAGATTTTCATATAAAAGACGGACATCATGCAGAAATTGGCATGAGCAATGTAGGTGTAAAACTAGAAGAAGAAACAATTAAAGAAATATTATCAAACTTAATATAGGAGCTTATATGAAAAAGTATTTTAAAGAAATTATAATTTTGTTAATTCAAATAATTATATTTTATATAGTACCATTATTTGCAATGTGGAATACACAAACAAATCCAATGGGGATGGTACTTTTAATGATATTATTAACATTTATACTATCAATTATATTGTCAATTATTTCAAAACATAAAATAAAATTTCTATATCCACTAATAGTTTCAATAATATTTATTCCATCGGTATATATATACTATAATGAAAGTGCATTAATACATTCAGTTTGGTATTTAGTAGTATCATTAATAG
>CAURYI010000094.1:0-3519 GCA_963529075.1 uncultured Eubacteriales bacterium | reverse complement strand
GTTTAAAAAGGCTATCAAATAGCCAAAGAGAAATATCTGCCATAATTCTACAAGCAGGAATAGAAAGCATCGGGGTGGCATATAAGAAATTTAGGATGTTAAGTTCCGAAGATGTAGAGAAAGTAAGAGAGTACACTAAAATAAAAAACAGCAGGGAGCTTAAAGATCTTCAACTCTCAATGTGTGGTGTACTTCACTACCATATGCAAAATGCGCCATTCTCAGAAGTAATAAAAATGGTTGAAGCATGATTATGTGGAAACCAAAAAAGGACTGCCAATAAAATGGCAGTTTTTTTTATACAAACTTATTCAAATTACCATTAGTATAATTTTTACCCTCAAATTTAATATTATTTTTTACATTATAAATAATTTCATCCAAATTATCCTCATCAGTAATGCTAATTAAACAACTATCAAAAGGAAATTTAGCATAATCAATAGAATTAATTTTAGAATTATATATTTTAGTAATCGTTTGCATATTATCAGGAACAAACTCAAATTTATAACCAAGTCTATCTTCTAAATAAAATCTATTAGATGTTTTACATTTCATTGAACAAGTTGGATAGCATTTATTAGACTTTCCTAATGGACAATATTGAATATGCATAACCGGAAGTTTACCATACACTAAAAATTCAGTAGGAAGTGAAGAATTGTTACATAAATCAATAAGCGTATCAGTATCAAGTTCAGGAGAAATTGTAACACGATTAACCCCAACCTTTTTCAACTCATCAATAGTATGATTATTATAAATATTAAGTGTATATTTAGAGACAATATCAAGTTTTCCAACATATTTCATCATAAATTCGATACCTGATAGATTTGAAATCACAATTCCCTTAATATTAAATTTATTAACTTTTTCATCAAAATTATTATAAAAAACATTTCTAAAATTATCCCTAACAATAGTTGGAATATCAATATAACAATCCGTAAATTGACTGATTTCTAAAAGTTTAGATTCAAACTCTTTTTTTATGAAAAATTTAAGAGGAATGTAAACTCTATCAACATTTTTCAAACTAGAATAATCAATTGAATTATCAATAGAATTAAGCAAAACAGAATAGGTTCTTACACTAGGAAAAACATGTTGTTTAACAAGTTTAGTAAAAGATAATTTCTCTGGAAGCTTTCTAACGAAATTATCAATACCTTTTTGATAAAGGTCGTTAAGAGCATCTCTACGAAGAGCATTAATAGAGGAAATTTTAGGAATATATAAATTATCATCCATTTCAATATTAATTTGCTTAAACTCAAAATTAGTATCAGTAGTTTTATTTAATTGTTCAATTAAACGTTCTTTAGAAATCGGATTGCTAATAGCTTCAATAGGTTGGATTTCATTTGAAATATTAGTAGAAAGTCCAAAATAAGTATTCCCAGGTTCATCAAGTGAAACAACTTCAAGTTCAAGAGGTTTACCAATCAAAGCTTTAAAGTTGGCAACTAATGGGATTTTTACATGTTCGTGAGAATTAAACTCTTTAATTTCTTTACTGATAATAGAACTATTTATCTTAAAAACTTTATCACCAAGTTCAAGCTTACCTTTAACTCTGCCAATAGTAACGAAATCACCAATAGCGGCACTTTTAACATGTGAACCATTCTTTAAAATTTCAGAAATAGTATATTTATGATCTTCTTGTTGAACAAGGAAAGTATCACCAATATCAAGTGGTTCATTAGTTTTTAAAGAAATTAATCCATTCTTTTTATCTATTTTGGAAATATTTCCAATATATAAACCTTGATTACTTGGTTTTTCTTCAAAAACATAATCGTGATTATCATCACCACCAAGGCATCCTTTAGAAAATCCACCCCTATTAAAGGCCAGCATCAAATCATGTAAATCATTTTTATCAACAACATAATCATTATCAGAAAGGGCTAAATCAATGTATTTTCTATAAATACGAGTAACAGTTGCAACATACTCAGGAGTTTTCATTCTACCCTCAAGTTTAAAACTTTTAACACCAGCCTTAATAAGATCAGGAATAAAATCAAGCCCACATAAATCCCTAGGACTGATTAAAAATCCTTTTCCAATATTTTTATAAGAAACATTATCAGAGGTTTCAAGCATATTGTAATACATACGGCAAGGTTGAGCACATCTACCACGATTACCAGACCTACCACCAATAGCACTAGAAAATAAACATTGACCAGAATATGAAATACATAAAGCACCATGAACAAAAGTTTCAATATCAATGTTTGCATTACGGCAAATATAATCAATATCAGAAAGCGTAGATTCACGAGCAAGTACAACTCTACTATAACCAAGATTTTTAAGAGCTATAGCACCTTCTAAATTATGAATAGTCATTTGAGTACTACCATGAACTTCCATACCAGGAAAATTATCGATAATATATTTAGCAAAACCAAAATCATCGACAATAACTGCATCAACACCAAGTTCATAAATATATTTAACAACTTCAATAGCATCATCAAACTCATTATTTTTTAATAGAATATTAAGAGTAAAATTAATCTTAACATTACGAGATTTAGCATAATTAACAGCTTCTCTAATACCATCTTTATCAAAGTTTTTAGCAGAATAACGCGCATTAAAAAGCTGTCCTCCAAAATATACCGCATTGGCACCATTTTGAACAGCAGCTTTCAAACACTCAAAATCTCCAACAGGTGAAAGTAATTCAACCATACAGACCTCCATTTAAATTAATCATATACATTTTATCATAGAATTGCTTAATTATAAATAAGTATTTACGTGAAAATATTGTGAAAAAAGGAAAATTGTTATATTATATGGAAGATAAAAAAAGAAAGAGGTTGTAAAAATGCAAGAGTTGAATAGTGAAAAAATTAACAAAACATTAGAAATATTAAATGATACAATTGCAAAATTAACAAGAGAATTTTCGATAGAAAAAGATATACAAAAGGCAAAAATATTCCAATCTAAGCTAGAATTGCTAGAAAAATACAGAGAACAAGCCATTAAAGGAAATATTAATGCAATAGATCATATAATAGAAGAATATAATAAAGGGGCGATATAGGAGGAAACAATGGGAGAGATAGAGATTGAAAGAAAAGCACCTTTAAAGATGATAGAAAGTTTAGTAGAAATATTAGAAAGAAAGTATGGAGAAGAATTTAAAAAAAGTTTACCATGCCCAATTTTAGAAATTGCAAAATTTGCTAGAAGAAGAATAAATCCAATTGTAAATAACAGCATACCTGAAGAAATTAGGATTAGAATGATTAATGACAAAGAACATAATGGAACAAAATTAACGGATTTAGAATACTTAGATACATTTATACAAATCGTAAGTGCATTTACGAGAGGATGCAATAAAAAAGCAATTTATGAAGAAAAATTTGCACACATAATAACAGCGCAAACAGGCGCGGGGAAAACTATGTTAAGAAAATTAATAACAAGAAGAGTCGCTAAACCAGTAATAATAGATCCAGATAGATATAAGCAATATAGACC
>CAURYI010000093.1:0-3608 GCA_963529075.1 uncultured Eubacteriales bacterium | reverse complement strand
ATTATAAATAAACTGGAAGAAAAAGTAACAGTATAAAGGATAACTTGAATTAATTGTAGAGGACATGAAACAAGATAAAGAATTGTTATGAATTATGAAGTTAAGCTTGAAGCACATAATTTATTGATTTTTTCTTTTGTTCCAGATTTTATAAAAGAAACTCCGTTTGTTATTACTAATCCAGTAACTTGAATTTTGGCGTTAAAGGATTCGACTTTTTATGTATCGGTTTTTAATGTATTAATGTTGATTACTTTTGGAGTATATTTACGTTATTATTTTAAATGCAGTTTTAAAAAATACTTTTGATTGCAGCACTTTTGAGTTTGGTTTTTTAAAATTAACACAATTGTCGGGACTGTATTTTATTTATCTTGCTCCAGATAGATTATGTGATATTGATGATATTATTCAAGATACAACTGGTGGATGTATTGGATATACTCTTGTATTTATTGCTATGAAATTATTAATATCTAGATGACGATAAAGTTATAAAAAATGCTTTAAGAGTTGATTCAATACGTGTTTGTTTGTCGATATTAATTGATACATTATTCATGGATCAATAGGAAATAAATTTCCGTTTGCAATTTTTGCTGTATGTTATTACATTTTTTATTTATGTTATATTTATGTGAGTGATGTTAATAATAAGAAAATATAGTGGAGGAATTTATGTTTTTATTTATTTGTGCATTAATATTCTTTATTGCAATGATTGCTGAACTAATATTTACAGTGTATGTTTATATTCAGATTTTATTAGCGGTAAAGGATAATAGAGAGGTTCCTAATTGGGTTTATAAACTTGGTCATGCGCTTAAAGGCAGGGGAACTGATTATTATAAGGATTTTACTGATAAATCAGTTTTAAATGATATTAATGTTTATATAGTTGGTATGATAATATTAAATATAGTTTGTTATTTTGTTTTTTATAGTAAATATTCTATGAATAATAAAATATTATTTTGGTTAAATGTAGAAATTTTTTCATTGGCTGTTGTAGGGTTAGTTATTACTTTAGGTAAATGGCTTTTGGGAGCGATAATTCCAAAGTTTAAAGCTAAGAATTTAGATGGTGATTTATCAGCTGCTTCTAATGCTGTTAAAGGAATGTTGTTAATGTCTGTAGTTACTTGTGCATCAGTAATGATGTTTACTGGATTGCTAGAAAGAGTTCCTGTTGTGCAAATAGATAATTGTAGTATCTTTGTTGGTGATACATCTGCTAATGAATTGATTTCTAAAGGATTTACTTTTGTTGGAAAGAATGCGGATGATGTTATTGCAAATAAAAGAAAAAGTTATTTTGATTATGGTGAAAAATTTGAAATTGTTAAAAATGGAAAATCTTATGGATATGTTAATTTAACACCTAGATATCAAAATAAATCAAAATTAAAAGATTGCATTATTACATATATTTCTATTAAAACAGAAGCGGATATTTTAGAAAATGTGAAGATTTGTAATAGGGATATTTCTAAATTAGGATATACTGATTTTGAAAGAGATGGATTGCAAAAAGTTTTTAATATTTTCCCAATTACATATAGAGAAAGTTATGGAAATGGACATTTTTTTATTAAAATGCAAACAGCCCCATATATGCTTTGGAAGAGTTATTCTATGAAGTTTGATTTTAGAGATAATAGTAAATTGAATTTAATTGAAGTTTATGCGCAGCATACAATTTGGGAATAGGAGTGAATATAATGGAGTAGGCATTTGCTTACTCCATTATTGTATCTTTTTTATTTATTTATTGATACAAAAAGATATTTTTATAATTTAAAAATTAATCTGTAAAATGCTAAAAAGAGGTGTTATAATAAGGGTGTATATGGTTATAAGGGGGATATTTAAGTGATAGAGGATATTGATGAAGAGATTCAGAAATTTTAGCCAGTACAGCAATTCTGTCTATTATTGAATTAGTTTTAATTATTACAAAATTAATTTAAGGACTAAATTATGAGAGTTATTTATTTGTTTGATAGGTATTTTAAAAAATATGTTATGAAAGGAACAAAGGCGGTTAATCCATCTAATACTGGTGCTTTTAATAATGGTGTTGCTTGCATTAGAGAAGATGATGTTAATATATGGTTTTATACAAAGTCTGGTAATACTATTGCTTTTGATTCCGGTCATAGGAATTTTAAAAATGTTAATTTGGAATTTGAAAAAATTAGAATTGATCCAAATGATGTTAAAAATGTTTTTATGACACATGTTGATGTGGATCATGCTGGTGGAATGGATAAAAAAGGGAATCCTGTATTTCCAAATGCTCAAGTTTATATTGGAAATGAAGAAGAAAAATATTTAACAAGTAAAATGTATAGAATGAAAAAACTTGGATTTTTGAAATTAAAAGTTGGTGTTAGTTTGAAAAATGATTATAAATTACTAGGTGATGGTGAAGCTGTAAATATTGGTGATATCAAAATTGAGGCTATACATATTCCTGGACATACACTTGGCCATATGTGTTATTTAATTGATGATTCTATATTAGTAACTGGTGATTGCTTAGCTATTAATAAAGATGGAGGTTATCCATTTTGGGATTTTTTTACACAGAATCCTGAGTTGAATAAAAAATCATTGCAAAAATTAAAGAAATTTGTACAGGATAAAAAGATTTTGGCAGTTTGCACTGGACATAGTGGATATAGAAATTATAATGACAATATTTTTGCACACATTAGCGAAACTGCTAATTATGGTAAAAAGAAACATTTTGATGAAGAAGCACCTGAAGATTATACGAAATATTAATGCGTGGATAAATAATTATTATATGTATTAAGAATTTACAAAATGGATTAATTTATGAAAAGTTAATGTAAGTAGGAGAAGGTTATGAGATTATGGCATGAAAAAATTATTCATTTATTACCTAGAAATCAGTTGCTTGGCCAACATCGAGAATGCTGCGCACTGAGAGGTAATGGATGGAAAAAGAAACATAAAACAGTAGATTATGTATTTTTGTACTCACCATATAACTTATTTCGTTATCATTTATTGATTATGGATGAAATGGAGAGAAGAGGTTATAAGGTTTCCAGAGAATGGATGGATAAAAATTATAGAGGAAAGCAAGCGGAGAATTATTATAATCTTGAGGAAACAGATATTAATAGCCCTATTTATAAGGAACATGATAATGAGTATTTAGAGGAATGCATAGAAAATTTGAAACAAAAGGGGATTGAAATAGTCTTATAAAGGTTGTGATAATGTAGTGATTTGGAGAAGAAATGGTTAATAGTGAGTTAATTTGGAGTAAAGAAGAATATGATTCGGTTTATGAATATAAGGGAAATAGTTATGCTCTTATGAATGTATTGCTTAATAGAAATGTAACAAAACGCGAGATGAGGGGTAAATATATTCATAAGCAGATAATACAGGACTCTAAAGTTTTAAGAAAAATTATTAATAGAATATTAAATATATATTCTGCTGTAATGAAAAATTATCTTTTAAATGGCAGTAAGAAACTCAATAAGAAAGTCTTTAGAGGAATGAGTGATGGTGTTATGAATACATCATTTATATCAACTAGTGAGAGTGTATGGACTGCATTTGGC
>CAURYI010000092.1:0-3638 GCA_963529075.1 uncultured Eubacteriales bacterium | reverse complement strand
AAAAATATCAGTATCATCATTTGAAGAAAGTAATATTTCAATAGATGAAATAATCGAAAGAATTACATCTGAAATAGAATCAAAAACAATAAATATAGAAAGCCATAAAAAAGAAATTATACAATTAAAAGAAAAGAACGAAGAATTAAGTCAATTGATAAAAGCGTTAGAACAATCAATATTAAAAATCAAGTCAGAAGTAGAAAACAGTCAACAAAGACAGGATGAGCTAAAACAACAAAGAATAAAAGAAAATGAAAAGATTTCAGAACTTGAAAAGACGATTGAAAAACAATTTGAAATAATTAGAGACATCAAAGAGCAAATAGTTAAGATTGGAATGAAAGAAACAAATATTAATGAAGCAATTACAACATTAATAAATGAATTATGGACTGAATATGAAATAACTCCAAATAATGCAAAACAATTCGAAAGACCAACAAATATTAAAAAAGTCGAAGAAGATGTAAAAAAACTACGTGAAGAAATAAAACAATTAGGAAGTATAAATATAGATTCAATTGAGGAATATAAGAGAACCGAAGAAAGATATACTCAAATGAATGAACAAAGGTATGACTTAGAAACAACAATTGCAAAATTACATGAAGTAATAGCGCAAATGACCGAAACAATGAAAAAACGCTTTAAAGAAAAATTTGAAATAATAAATAAAAATTTCAATGAAACATTTAAAGAGTTATTTGGTGGAGGAATGGCAAAAGTAGCATTAGAAGATGAAAACAATATTCTAGATTGTGGAATTGATATACAAGTGCAGCCGACAGGTAAAAAACTACAAAATATGATGATATTGTCAGGTGGCGAAAGAGCATTAACTGCAATAGCACTGTTATTTGCAATATTGAAAATAAATCCATCACCATTCTGTATACTTGATGAGATCGAAGCGGCACTTGATGATGTCAACGTATACAGATATGCAGATTATTTGAAAAAATTAAATAAATTAACACAATTCTTAATAATTACACATAGAAAAGGAAGTATGGAAGCAGCAGGAGCTGTATATGGTGTAACAATGGAAGAAAACGGTATCAGTAAAATGTTATCAATAAGTTTAAAGAAATAAGAAGGTGATTAAATGCCAAAGAAAGAAAATGAAAAAATAAAATACAAAACACAAAAAGCAAAGAAAGTAAAATATCCAGAAGCAAAGATTCAATTATTTGATTATGATCAAGTAACTGGAAGCAAAAAGGAAAATAAGGAAAAAGCCAAAAAGCAAAAACAATATCAAAAACAAAAATTAAAAGAAATTAAAGCGGCAAGAAAAAAAGAAAAGCAAGAAAATCAACAATTAGAACTAGATTTGAATATAAATAACACAAAGAATATTTCAAATAAAAAAATAAAAAAGAAAAAAGGCAAAGGCATAGTAAAATTTATACTATTTATAATTCTAATTTTAGGAATAATTGCTTTCTTGAAATCACCATTTTTTACATTACAAAAAATAAATGTAAAAGGAAATAATAAAGTCAAATCATCAGAAATAATTAAATTATCACAAATTGAAACAAACAAAAACATGTTCCAAAAAAACTTATTATTCCTAAATAAAAATTTGAAGAAAAATACATATATTAAAAATGCTTCATTAAAGATTGTGTCATCTTCAGAAATAGAGTTAGATATAGAAGAAAGAGTTGAGAAATATTATATTTCAGCTTCAAATAAATTTTATACTATTGACAATAGTGGTATGATATTAAAAGAGATTATAACAGAGCCTACAAATTTGATTAAATTATCAATCTTCAAAACAGAATTAGCAAATATAAAAGTAGGTGAGAAACTAAACGAATCAGATATCAAAGATATTGAAGATATTTCAAATATTATAAAAAATTATATATACACAATAAAAAGCGATATAGAAATTTCAGAAGCTTATTACAATGAAAAAATAGGATATGTAATTAATTTGTCACAAGAAAAGAAAGTAGTTTACTTAGGTGATAAAAACAAAATGGAAACAAAAATTCTATATTTAAAGAAAATAATAGAACAAGAAAAAGGAATAGAAGGAGAAATATTTTTAAATAAGGATTTTAAAGACAAATTTCCAGTATTCAGAGAAAAAGTATAAAGAAGGAGGGAGATATATTGCAAAATAAACATTTTAGAGTTGAAATTGGGGTTGTTTGTTTTGTACTATTTATAATCGTCGTATTACAATATAGAACAATAAAGAAAAATAGTGAGGTTGTAACACAATCATTTGGCAATGAGCAACTAAAAGGAACATTAATCCAAGAAAAAGAAAAATACGACAGAATGGCAGAAGAAAATGAAAAGATTTTGAAAAAGCTAGAAGAAGTAAGAACAAATGCTGAAAAAACAACAACATCATCAAATGATATATCAGAAAAATTAAAGAAAAATGACATGTTGTTAGGATTAACAAATGTAAAAGGAAGCGGAATAACAATAGTAGCAAAAGATGCAAAAGCAACTTTAGCAACAGACGATATAAATAAATTCTTGGTACACGACGTTGATTTACGTGAAATAGTAAATGAATTAGCAAATGCAGGAGCACAAGCAATAGAAGTAAATGGACAAAGAATAGTAAATTCAAGCTGTGTAACATGTGCAGGAAATGTTATTTCAATAAACGGAGAGAGAGTATCATCACCATTCACAATAAAGGCGATAGGAAATTCAGACTTACTATATGGAGCATTAACAAGACCAGGTGGATATATTCAAATAATGCAAGAGCAATCATTAATATCAGAAGTTAAAAAATCAAACAATGTTCAAATAGGAAAGTTCACAGGAACTCTTCCACAAAAATATCTGAAAACGAAAGGAGAATAATATTGAAGACAATAAAAAATAAATGGTCACTAACAATAATAATAGGAATAGTTGCAGCATTATTAGTAACTTCAATATTATTACAATTTAAAACGGTTGATGAGACAACAAATGCAGATGTCGAAGGATTGAGAGATACAGAGCTAAAATCCCAAATATCATCATACAAAAGCAAATATAATGAAGTAGCATCACAATATCAAAACAGTATTGCAAAAATTGAGGAATATACAAAATCAGCTACAACATCAACAGAATCGACAAACTTAATAAAATCAGAATATCAAAAATCAAATGAATTGTTAGGTTTAACAGATGTTAAAGGTGAAGGAATTATTATAACATTGAAAGATGTAGGAGAAAGTAAATATTCATCAGAAGACCTTAGAAGCTTAGTAAATGAATTAAAATATGCAGGAGCTGAAGCAATTTCAATAAATGGTAACAGAATAATAAACTTAACAGATATTGTAACCTTGAATGAAAAATTTATAATAATGGACGCAAGTAGAGCAAGACTATCATCACCATATGTAATTAAAGCAATAGGTGATAAAAAATATTTATCGAGTACATTAAATACAAAAACAACAGGATTTGTAGATTTGATGAAAAGTAATGGTTTGGAAATAACAATAGAAGAATCAAACAAAATAGAGATAGATAAATATCAAGGAGAAATAAAATCAAACTATTTAAAGGAGGAAAAGTAATATGTGGATCTCAATAATAATAGGTAGTATCCTAGGCGTAGGGTTAGGATTCGTATTACCAACAGTTCCTTATGT
>CAURYI010000091.1:0-3733 GCA_963529075.1 uncultured Eubacteriales bacterium | reverse complement strand
TAGCATCTATGCTTAATAATTATAGTGATAAAGATTCAACACTAGAAATAAATAATTTTGGCATCTGGATATATAATTATGTTCCTAACGTTGCAAATCACCATATCTCATTTGATTAATAAAACTTTTGTTCTATAATAAATCTTATGATAATTAAATTTATATACTAAAAAAAATGACTCAGATTTAATCTAAGTCATTTTAATATGGAGCAGGTAACGGGAATCGAACCCGTATAACCAGCTTGGAAGGCTGGAATTCTACCATTGAACTACACCTGCATATTTAATTGTTGTCATCTCTCCCTGACAAGAATTATTGTACAATATTGTCACAACTCTGTCAACACTTTTTTGTATCTTTTTTTGTTTTTTTTATTCAAATATGTTAAAATATTGATATATTAATATTTAAGAGGTTGTATGAAAAATTTAAAAGTTGATTATAAAAATGATGGAAAAAAACTTACTACTTATTTGACTGGTGTTTTTCCTAAATTATCAATTAATGCTGTTTATAAAGCGCTTAGAAAAAAAGATATTAAATTAAATGGTAAACGTATTAATGATAATATTGAGGTTTTTGAAGATGATGAAATTCAAGTTTTTATTAGTGATGATATTTTGCTTGGTATTTCTGATTTTAAAATTGATAAAGTTTATGAGGATAATAATATATTAGTAGTTAATAAACCTATAAATGTTGAAGTTGTTGGTGATAATTCATTGGAGAGTAAACTTGGTAAGGATTATGATTTTATTAGAGCTTGCCATAGAATTGATAGAAATACGATTGGTCTTGTTGTTTTTGCTAAAAACTCAGAAACTCTTGATTCTATAGTTGATTTATTTGCTACTGAAAAAATTGAAAAACACTATATTGCCTGTTGTTATGGCATTGCTAAACAGTTTGCTGATGAATATGCTTATTTGTTTAAGGATAGCAAAAAAGCTCTTGTTTATGTTTCTGATCAACCTCACAAAGGTGCTGTTAAGATTCATACTTCATATAAATTAATTCAAAAGAATGTTAATAAAAAGTCTAGTTTGATTAATGTTACTTTACATACTGGTAGAACACATCAAATTAGAGCTCATTTGGCTCATATTGGACTTCCTATTATAGGTGATGGTAAATATGGTTCTTATGAAATTAATAAGCGTTTTGGAGTGTCTACACAGCTTTTATGTAGTTATAGTATAAAATTCATTATTGATGATGCTGATAGTGATTTGGCTTATCTGAATAATTTGGTTATTTCTCTTAAAAAAATTCCTTTTGAAATGTATGTTTAGGAGTTTAATATGAGTAGTTTTGTTATTAAATTAATTGCTGTAATTACTATGTTCATGGATCATTTTGCTGATGTTGTTGTTTGGCACCATTCATGGCTAAATTATTTTGGAAGGATTGCCTTTCCTCTATTTTGTTTTCAGTTTGTGATTGGTTATAAAAATACATCTAATAAAAAGAAATTTTTTATTAGATTGTTGTTATTTGCTCTGATTTCGCAAATTCCTTTTATGCTAATGGTTCATTATATGAATGGTAATTATTTTGCATTAAATATTTTCTTTGAATTTATACTTGGATTTATTATGCTATATGTTTTTGATAATGTTGATAATAAATTCTTAAAATGGGCTCTGATTTCATTAATTATTGCCAGTTCTGCTTTTCTTCACACTGATTATGAGATTTTTGGATTATTAATGATTTTAGGATTATATGTTTTTAGTGGAAGCAAAGCTGGCTCTGCACTAGTGATTATATTATTTAGTATTTTTTCTAATTTACATTTCTTTAAATTTGTTGGAGCGCCTTATTATCCTTTGAGCTCAATAATTGCAAGAATTGTGGTTGGAATGCTGGCTATTATTCCTATATTATTTTACAACAATAAAAAAGGACCGGGTATGAAGTATTTCTTTTACTTGTTCTACCCAATCCATATTTTATTACTTGATTTAACTTTTTTGTTACATTAATTGCAATATTTACAAAGAACTAGTTCGATTCCGATTGATAAATCAATTTCTCCGATTTTGTATTTTTCATCGATTTTAATTAGTTCTTTTAATATGTTTTTTAAATCTTCTGTTTTAAAATGTCCTGCTTGTTCTTTGTATTTTCTTACTAAAAATGTTTGATTTGGCTTTAATTTTAAGTTTGATATTATTTCAAAATCATTTTCAGTGTTTTTTAATAAATATAATCTTTTGAAATGTCTGTATAATTGAATTAATATCATTTGTCTGTCAGATGGTGTTTTTGCTAATTCTGAATATACTTGAAGCGCATACTTGATTTGTTTTTTTCCCAAGGAATCTGTTAAATCAAAGATTATGCTATCTGACTTTTTGATTGCTAATGCATCAATATCTTCTTTTTGAATTGTTCCGTTTTCTCCTGCATATTCAATTAATTTACGGACTTCATTTATTAGGTCCTGCATATTTGTTCCAACGGTTTCTATTAAATATCTGGCATTATATTGATCTAGTCTTACTTTATACATTGCTGCTATTTTACTCATTTTGTCTATTAATGCTGGTAATGGAAGTTCTTTGCATTCAATAATCTTTCCATTCTGTCTTACAAATTTCAATAAATTACATTCACTGATTTTGTCTTCTATAAAAATTATATTTATGTATTCAAAATCATTTTGTGTAAAATTCTCTACAAATTTCTTAAGTTCAGCTGTTTCTTTTTTAAATAGTCCTGATTTTCTTATTTCTATTGTTTTAGTGTCATAACCAAATGCTGGTGTTTCTATATTATCCAATATTTCTGATAAATTAATACTATCGATTTTTATGTAGTTTATTCCTAAATGTAATTCACCGATGCTTTTTCTTATTTTCTTTAGTTGCTCTTCTTTTATGAATTCATCATTTCCATATAATAAATAAATCAACTTATCTCCTTATTCCGATGTTTGTGTATAATCATCGTTTGCTAATAATATTTTAAATACAGCTGCTACGCTCCACGCTTGTGCAAATGCGCCTTTTCCATCATGTGGTTCTAATCCGTCATATACTTCACATATACTTCCCAATGTATTTCCATGTACTAATTCTTCTAAAAATACATCTGCTACATTTACTTTAAATCTTCTCAATGTTTGTTCTAGACTTAATTTATATTCTGTTCTTTTTTCTGCTGATATTAGATTTTTTAATGCATCATAGTATAGTTCTAGTAACCATGGCCATGTTGTTCCTTGATGATAGGCTCCATCTCTTTCTACTGGACCACCTTCATATTTTGGTTTGAAATCTTTGTCTTCTGGTGATAATGTTCTCATTCCATATTTATTTAATAAGTGCTTTGTACATGCTACAAAACTTGCTCTTGCTGTTTCTTTTGAACAATCAAGTACTGTGTTTGGTAAACTTAATGCAAATAATTGGTTTGGTCTTATTTTGGCATCTCCTAACACATCATATAGGCATTCGTTTGTGCTGTTATAGAATGATTTTTCAAATGACATTTTGCATCTTGTTGCCATATATGCATACTGGATCTTTAATACTCTTTTGTTCAAATGTTCTGCAATATCTTTCATGACACATAGCGCATTATACCATAGTGCATTTATTTCAACAGTTTTTCCATTCCTTGGAGTTACTGGCTTTCCATTTACCTGTGCATCCATCCATGTATTTTGTGTTGTTGGTATTCCTGTTGAGATTAGATAGTCTTTTTTATCCAAGTAAATATCATT
>CAURYI010000090.1:0-3782 GCA_963529075.1 uncultured Eubacteriales bacterium | reverse complement strand
TTATTTTAATATTATATCCGGATGATGTAAAAGTTTCGATAGAAAAATGGGCTATTGCCGGATTGGATGATAGATACATAGGAAAAGAAGGAGAAATTGGTGGTAAAGATGAAGTTACAAAAAAAGATTAATATAGTAATTATATTGTTAGCAATTATTTTAGTTTCAATCATTTCTTTTGTTGGTGTTTATAAAAAATATCAAAATAAAATGATTAATGTGATTCCTAATTATAACGTTGGAACAAACTTGGATGGATATAGAAAGGCTGTTATTGAAGTTGATACTTCTGATAGTAAAAAAGCTAAAACTGAAGAAGGAAATAATGCTTCAGATGCTAAAAAAGCAGAGAAAACACAGGATGAAAAAAATAGAGAATATGAAAAATCTTTAGAAATTATAAAGAAAAGACTATCATATTTAAAAGTTAAAGATTATACAGTATCTTTGGATAAGAATACTGGTAGAATTGAAATGATGTTACCTGAAGAAAATGATACTGATACAGTTCTTTCTGGTTTAGCAGAAACGGGTAAATTTGAAGTTGTAGATAGTACAAATTCAGAAGTTCTTTTAACTAATTCTGATATATCTAAAGCAGAAATTGTAAAAGATAATAAGGGTACAGTAACAAATCTTGTGTTAAATGTTACTTTTAATTCAAATGGAACAAAGAAATTTAAAGATATTACTAAGAATTATCAAAATCAAGTTGTTGAAAATGTAAATCTAAATGGAACTTCAAATACAACGACTGGGGATAATACAAAAACAAATAAAAAGGTTACTATAAAACTTGATGGTAGTACATTATTACAAACTAGTTTTAGTAATATAGTTGATAGTGGAATTTTATCATTAACTATTGGAAGTTCTGATTCAGAAGTTGCTTCTTTTCAAGATCAATATATTGGAGCTAAAAATTTAGCTGCATTAATAAGCAATGAATCATTACCTATAAAATATAAAGTTAAAACAAATTATTATATAATGTCACCTTTGAATAAATATAATGTTATATATTTAGTATATGCTGGAATTGCAATTGCTTTAATTATATCATTAGCATTAATTATTAAATTTAGATTAAACGGTGTTGTTGGTACGATTTTATCAATTGGCTATATGGCTTGTTTATTGATAATAATTAGATATGCTAATGTGGAATTATCGATTGAAGCTATGTTTGGATTTATTGTAGCATTTATGATTGGTACAATATTTAACATATTTGCATGTTCTGAATTTAAGAATACAAATATGACTGATAAAGAATTGCAAGCAGCAAAGAATAAAGTATTTAAGAGATTTGTATTATCTTTAGTACCAATATCAATATTTGCATTGATTGCTTGTTTGTTTTCATTAAGTTCATTATTTAGTTTTGGAACTGTATTGTTCTGGGCAATTGTTATTGCTATCATATATTATTGTTCATTAACATTAATATTGATGAATTCAATGCATAAGAGAAAATAGTATGGGAGATAAATATGAAGAAAAAAGTAATTTATAGTGTATTAATAGTACTTTTTGTAGCAGCTATAATATTTACAGCTGTTAAGGGTTTTAAAGTTGATTTGTATTATGCTGAAGGTGAAGTTGTTACAGTAAATGCAGGTAGGGATATTAATTTAAAAGAGATTTCTGAAATTGTTAAAGATGTTTTTAAGGGACAGGATGTATTAGTTCAAGAAGTAGAATTATTTAAAGATTCTTTTTCAGTAAAAACAAGAAGCATAAATGAAGAGCAATTAAATAATTTAGTTAATAAAGTTAATGAAAAATATGGTTCAAAATTAACTAGATCAAATATAGAAGTTGATCACGAGAAAAATGTTCATTTAATGGATATTTTAAAACCATATATATTGCCTGTTGGAATTTCATTATTGCTAATATTGTCATATTATGCAATGAGATTTAAATGGTCTTCAACAATGTATAATTTAATAAAATATTTAGTAATTGTTGGAATGATTACTTATAGTGTGATTGTATTATGCAGAATTCCTGTTTCTATAATCACGATGCCATGCTTATTAACAATTTATTCTTTAGTTGTTATTATTCATGCGGCAAGATCAGAATATTTGAATAGTAAAAAATAATTTTATGATAGCCACTCATCTGACAATGTTGAGTGGTTATTCTCTTAAAAAGGAAGGATTATATAATGGATAATAATATTGAGGACTTGAAAAAACAATTTTTGGAAGAATTAATTAATGTTACTAATTCAAGAGAATTGGAAGATTTAAGAGTTAAGTATATTGGAAAAAAAGGTTTAGTTACTGATTTACTAAAAGTTATGGGTTCTCTTTCACCTGATGAAAGACCGGTATATGGAAGTAAAGTTAATAGTGTTAAATCTTTGATAGAAGATACAATTAGAACAAATGAAGATGAGTTAAATAAAAAAGAGATTCAAGAAAAATTAAATGCAGAGAAAATAGATGTAACATTGCCTTCGACAAAAATTGGAAGAGGAAGTAAGCATCCATTAACAAGAACTATTGAAGAAATTGAAGATTTATTTGTTTCAATGGGATATGATGTTGTTTCAGGACCGGAACTTGAAACTGATGAATATTGTTTTGAAAGATTGAATTTACCTAAGGGACATCCTGCTAGGGATGCACAGGATAGTTTTTATATTACTGCTGAATATTTATTAAGAACTCAAACTTCAGCAGTTCAAGCAAGAGCGATGATGGCTAATGTAGAAAAAGGTCCACTTAGAATTATTGTTCCTGGTAAGACTTTTAGAAGGGAAGATGATGCTACTCATTCACACCAATTTAATCAAGTTGAAGGGTTAGTTATTGATAAAGGAATTTCTTTTGCAGATTTAAAAGGTACACTTGAAATATTTATGAAGCATATGCTTGGAGATGATACTAAATTAAGATTTAGACCGAGTTATTTCCCATTTACAGAGCCTTCTTATGAAGTTGATGTATCATGTTTTAAATGCCATGGAAAGGGATGTAATCTTTGTAAACAAACTGGATGGATTGAATTATTGGGTTCAGGAATTGTTCATCCAAATGTTTTAAAAATGAATGGATATGATCCTGAAGTATATAGTGGTTTTGCTTTTGGAACGGGGATTGATAGATTGGCGATGTTTAAATATGGTATTACTGATATGAGATTTTTATATCAAAATGATGTTAGATTTTTAAATCAATTTGATAGAAAGGATTAATGAAATGTTATTGAGTTTAAATTTTTTAAGAGATTATATTGATTTAGATAAAAATATTGATATAAAAGAACTTGCGGAAAAAATGACTTCACTTGGAAATGAATATGATTTTGCTGGGAATTTACTTGGCGGTGATAAGTTGATTATTGGTGAAGTTTTGGAATGTGAGGATCATCCTGATTCGAATCATTTACATGTTTGTAAAGTTAATATTGGTGACGAAATTTTACAAATAGTTTGTGGTGCTAAAAATGTTCGTAAGGGATTAAAAGTAATTGTTGCATTGGTTGGATGTAAGTTACCTGAAATTGAGATTAAACAGTCTACAATTAGAGGTGTGGATTCATGTGGGATGTTATGTTCAATGTTGGAACTTGGACTTGATTCTAAATTTGCAGATGAAGTTGATAAAGTTGGTATTCACGAATTGCCTGTAAATGCTCCAGTTGGAGAAAATCCTTTGGAATATATGGAATTTGATGATAAGATTATTGATTTTGAATTGACATCAAATAGGGGGGATTTATTATCTGTATTGGGAATGGCTTATGAAGTTGCCTCAGTATATGGA
>CAURYI010000089.1:0-3817 GCA_963529075.1 uncultured Eubacteriales bacterium | reverse complement strand
GCTTTAATGCTTGGAGCTAAATATGCTGAAGAAAAATATAGTGATAAAAATTTGAAGTACAATGATTGCTATAAATATGCTGTATTAAGAAATTTGTTTTATGATAATGGTAAGAGTATGGAAATGTTAGTTTCATATGAGCCTAAAATGCATTATATTATTGAGTGGTGGAAGCAATTATTTGGTGAGAGTGAAGGTAAGAATGGTAAGGGATTATTTCCTGTAGGGGCTGAATTTACTACTGATTTACATTCACTTGGCCAATATATTCAAGATGGGCAAAGAATAATGTTTGAAACAGTATTGAATATTGGTAAAGTTGACAGAGATATTGAAATTCATTATGATGGTGATGATTTAGATAATCTTAATTATTTGTCAGGAAAAACAGTTTCTTATGTGAATACGAAAGCAATGGAAGGTACAATTAATGCGCATGTTGATGGAGGGGTTCCAAATCTTGTTATTGATATAGATGTTTTAAATGCTGAATCTATTGGGCATTTAATTTATTTCTTTGAAAAGGCTTGTGCTATGAGTGCTAAATTACTTGAAGTAAACCCTTTTGATCAACCAGGTGTTGAAAAATATAAGAGTAATATGTTTAAGTTATTAAAGAAACCAGGATTTTAAAATTTTGAGGTGGAATATGAATTTTTTTGATAGACTTTTAGGTATGGAATATATTGAACAAATGGCAGAAATTAGTGAATTTAGAGTTGAGAAAGACATTTGCAATGATGATAAAAAAACTGATGATGATACTTGATTTTATTGATAAAAGTTTAATATTATGATATTTAACTTAAATTAATATTACAGAAATATTAAGGTTTTGTGAATGCATTGTAAATTTTTGAATCATATAATAGAATGTCAGAAATGTTTAATTTTACACTTTAAAATACTAAATGAGAGAACAAAAGGATGAAAAGAAAAATATATTATACTATATTTCTATTATTAATAATGCCAATATTAATAATAAATGTAATATTAATTATTAAAACAAATTTGAATAAGAATCAAATAGCAGATGTAATGGGATATAAGCCATTTATTGTTTTATCTGGTTCTATGGAAAAAATAATAAATATTGGAGATTTAGCAATAACTAAAAATATTGATTCTAAAAAAATTAAAATAGGTGATGTGATTGCTTTTAGAAAAGACAATATTGTAATTTTGCATAGAGTTAAAGAAATTCATAATGATGGAGATTTACTAAAATTTAAGACTAAAGGCGATAATAATAATGTAGCTGATGATTTTTTTGTAGATAGTAATCTGATAGAAGGTGTGCTATATACTAAAATTCCATATTTAGGTAGTGTTTTATTATTTTTAAGTAAACCAGTGGGTTTAATAATAATTATTTTAGTTATAATAGTTATTTCAATGGGTCTGTATTTTATTAATTTTAGAAATTCTAAAATAGATATTGAACTTATGCATGAATTTGAAGAGTTTAAAAGAAGTAAAAATTTAAATAATAAAAAATAATATTAATAAAAATAAATTGAGTATTTTAAAGAGGCATAAACATTGAAAAACAATGTTATATAAAATTTATAAGGAGGTATGTATTTTGAAAAAGGAGAAGAAAGTATTTTTAGCTTGTATAGCATTATTATTAATGACTATATTAACAGTGTATGTTGTAAGTGGTACTTATGCAAAATATGCTATTGAGATTAATGCTACAGGAACAGCTAGAGCTGCAAAATGGGCTTGGAATATTAATGATCAGAATTTAGCAGCTGGTACTACACAAATACAATTAAATTTATTTGATACTGTTCTTAATACTAATGAATCAGCTGAACAAAATGTAAAAAAAGGTTCTGGTGAAAATATCATTGCACCTGGAACAATGGGAAAATTTACAATTAAAGTACAAAATAAATCTGAAGTTAAAGCATCATATAAATATACTTTAAATCAAACAAATCCTGGAAGAATTCCGATAGAGTATAGTACTGATAAAGTTTCTTGGACATCTGACATTTCCACTTTAAATGCTTCTGCACCTAAAGAATTAGCAGTTGGATCAGAGGCTACAGATGCTACTATTTATTGGAGATGGTCTATTGGTGATACAACTAAAGATGGTGAAGATACAAAAATAGGATTTAAAGGAACTGATCAAATTATTGTAAATGCTACATTACAACTTTCACAAGTTGATTAATTTCATATTTTATAAATATAATTGGAATGTTAGTTCCAATTTAAGTTAGTGAATAATTATTTGCTGATTTAAATTGTAACTAACTATAGAGGAAATTATTATGAACTATATAAGTAAAGATAAAAGAAATTTAATAGTTACATTATTATTGATATTCGTAGTCCTTATTATATATATTGCAATTGATGGATATGGAAAAATAGGAAGTTTAAAAACTACTAATGTTGATATATTTAATATTGAAAATATTCATAAAAATGATAAAATTAAAGATTTAAAAAATCCAAATTTAAATAATATAGAAAATATTAATAATATTAATCGAAATATTATTCAGAATAAGAAAGAAAAGAATAAAAAATACATTATTGAAAACAAAGTAAATAAAAATAATATTACTAGTAAAAATAAAATCATTAATAAAGATAAAGAAATTAACATTATTGAAAGTAGATATGAAAATAAATTAAAGAATATTATTGAAAATAGATATGAAAATAAATCAACGAATATTATTGAAAATAAAATTATTAAAAATGAAGATTTTAATAAACCAGGAATGTTAAAAATACATGATGAAGATATGAATTGGAATTCTAATAAAGAATTAAAAATATTTTCGAATCCTATTTATAATATGAAAAATATTATTACTCCTGGATCTCATAATATATATAAATATGTTATAACTAATAATGAAAATTTTGCTATTATGTATAAATTAAAATTTATAGAAACAAATTCTGATTTAATAAATATGAAGTTTAAATTAAAGAAAAATGGTGAATATATTATTGGTGATTTTTTGAATTGGGGAGATATAAGTGAAAAAATAATTAATGAATCATTTTTAGAAGCAAATTCATATGATGTTTATTTACTTGAATGGAAATGGTTTGATGGAGAAAATGATGTTAAAGCAGGTTTTAATCAATCAAATTATAAATTGAATATAGATATTAAAGCAAAATCATTATAATGAAAGGATGTAAAATGAAATATATATTAAAAATATTTAAAAATTTTTTTGTGTTAATTTTTATTTTACTCATATTATTAAATTTGATTTTGCTTTTTTCTAAGTTTGTATTAAAGAAAGAGTATCCTGATATTTTAGGATACTCATATTTTGAAGTTTTAACAGGTAGTATGAGAAATGAAATTAATATTAGTGATATTGTTATAGTTAAAAGTCAAGCTAATTATCAAGTTGGAGATATTATAACTTATAAAAGCAAAAATTATGTTGTTACACATAGAGTTGTTAAAGTAGAAGAAAATATTTTAGTTACAAAAGGAGATGCAAATAATATAAGTGATGAACCAATATATAAAAATCAGGTTATTGGTAAAGTCGTTCATAAAATTGAAAAAGCGGGTATATATATAAAAGTGTTTACTGATATAAAAGTTATTATTTTAATGTTTATTATAATAATGCTTATTGTTTTTATAATGTCAGAAATTGAAATGGGGAATAATTATAGTGAAAAAAATTATATTTAAGAATTTTATATTGTTTATATGTTTTTTAATAATGATTGGTAGTATAGTTACACTTGCTAGATATGTTTCTAAAATTTATGGAATTGGAGTAGCTAGAGCAGCATTATTTGGAAGTAGTAT
>CAURYI010000088.1:0-3857 GCA_963529075.1 uncultured Eubacteriales bacterium | reverse complement strand
CAATTACATCAATAACATCATCTGTAAAATCCTTTGGATGTGGTGATGTAAATCTAATTCTTTCTATTCCTTCAATTTTATCAAGCTCTGCCAATAATTCTGCAAATGAATGAATATCTGTATTAGTAATTTTCATCCCTTTTCTATTTTCAGCAACCATATAAGAATTAACATTTTGTCCAAGTAAAGTTATTTCCTTGTATCCAGCCTTAGCTAACGCCTTAACTTCAGCAATAATATCTTCAGGTCTTCTACTTCTTTCCCTTCCTCTAACATAAGGAACAATACAATATGTACAGAAATTATTACATCCATTCATTATTAATACAGAAGCCTTAATGTTATCATCCCTTTTAGTAGGAATTCCTTCAAAAACTTCTCCATCAACATCTATAATATCTTCAATCTTTCTTTTTTCTTCAACTGCCAAATATAAATCCTTAGCAAAATTATCAAGAGTATGAATTCCAAATACTACGTCAACATAAGGATAACTTTTTCTTATTTTTTCAGAAACATGTTCTTGTTGCATCATACAACCACCAACACATATTATAGTTCCCTTATCCTCTTTATATTTTTTCACTTCTCCAAGTTTTCCATATAATCTATCCTCAGCATTTTCTCTAACACAACATGTATTAAAAATAATAATATCAGCATCAGCTTCTTTATCAGTTTTCAAAATACCTGCCGCACTTAGCATTCCAGCTATTTTTTCTGAATCATTTTCATTCAATTGACATCCCAGTGTATATATAAAATACTTCTTTCCATCAAATTTCTCTTTAATTTTACTTGTCCATTCCTCTGTATTAACTACTTGCATTTTAAAATCCTTTCACGTATTTATGTTTGATTATTTTTTATATTATATAAATGCAACTTACTTATAATATAAAGAGCTCTGTAACAAATTAATGCTACAGAGCCCACTTAACTAAATAGATTATTAAGCTAATCCATATTTCTTTTTAAACTTATCAGCTTTTCCGCCTGTTGTTTCTTTTCTTAAATTTCCTGTCCAAAATGGATGACATTTTGAGCAGATATCAACTTTCATTTCACCTTTTGTTGAATTTGTTTTCACTACATTTCCACAAGCACAAGTGATAGTTGATTCATTATATTCTGGATGTATTCCTTCCTTCATTACCAATTCACCTCTTTCTATATGTTTCCTAAATGCTAAATACTAGTTTGCTTTTTGAGATATGATTTCTACACCATCATAATATCCACAACTTGGGCAAACTCTGTGTTGCATCATTAGAGCGTGGCAATGTGGGCACTCTACTAAATTTTTATTTTCTAATTTCCATGTTGATCTTTTAGTATGTGTTCTAGCTTTAGACCATCTTCTTTTTGGTTGTGCCATTTCAATCCCTCCTTATGCTTATAAAATTACTTTTCTCTTTGTAAGTCACTCTAACATTATAATTGCTATACACCCTTTTGTCAAGTGTTTTAGTATTAATTTTAAATATTAGATTTTGTAAAACTAATTTGCTTATTAATTTGATATCTATCTTCAGCCGAAAGCTTTTTAGCAGAAGCTTTAAATCTTGCCAACGCTGACAAATAAGCTCCTCTTATATCAGAATTAATTAATACCCCATCATCAGTCATTCCACCTTTTATTAACATATCAGTAGCATTAATTGAATTCTTTCCATATAAATTATTTCTTGAAACAATACTATCATAAGATGCAATACCCGGTTGATAATAATAATATTTTGTAAGTTGTAAATCATTTGGATTACTACCTTCAACTGCATTAATATCATCTTTCGCAAGAGTAATAGAATCCCTATCATAATCTGTCAATCTATAAGCAACAACCCTATAATTGATATTCTCCAACTTTCTTTTTTTTGCTTCTTCATTAAATAATTTTGATCTTGGATCATAATAAATAAGTTGATTATCCATATTTTTATAACGTACTGCCATTACATTATTTTCATTATAACTACCATCTGCTCCAGCCTGAGTTGCAAGCGCTGCACTATTCCATCCATCATTATTTTGATAATGTGGCTGCACATATATTGAATCCCTATTTATAAACTCAACAGTCTTATCATTACTAACAACAGCGTAATTACTGTAAAATTTATAATTACCAATTGGCATCCCCTGCATAAATGTAAGCATTGTAGAATTATTAGCAATTCTATGCCAGTCAGTTTCACTAACCGCAGGCATTTGATATCTATATGTTCTTCCTAAATAATCATCAAAATTTTTGACTTCATTAACTAACGCATTCTGTATACTTGCAATAACAACATCAATTCTATGGGAATCAAACGCCGATGATGCAAGTTCAGGATCATTATCAGGTTGATCATAATCAAAAATTTTATTAGTCGTTAAATATGCTTTTTGATGTGGATCAGGTCCTTCCACTCCACTACTATCTATTGTAACATTATATTTTCTCTTAAAAGGCTCACTATCAATATTTCTATAATTACTACCAATATCAACTCTTTTTAATATTTCATGCGCTCTTTCACTAAAAGATTTTGCATTAACATAATAATAATATGCATTCAAATCTCTAAATTCACTATCCTTATTTCTAAAAAAACTTGCAAGATTAATATTATTGGTAGTAAAAAAATTCTTTTCATCAACAGGAATCTGCATTCCCTTAATAGAAGCATACAATCTAGCCATTTCATATGTACCAATATAAACTCTTTTATTATTTTCAAGTCTAAATATAGGTATTCCAGTATATGTATTATTAAAACTAAAATTATTATCTCTATTTCCAACAGCTCTAATTGTAGGTGCTACTGTTCCATATTCACTACTTCCATTCATAACACTATCATCAAAATAATATTTTTGATTATTATAAATTACATAATTATAATATCTAATATTTCTATAAACTTTATGAAAAGTATTGTCCAAATGATACTGTGTATCAACTGTTGCAACATATTCGCCAAGCACTTCAGGCCCAATAACAGTATCATAATTCAATGTTACAGTATGATTTATATTATCAATATTAGTAATTTTTCTTGGATTGATATAATATCCATTTAAAGCTTCATATTTCCACAATCCATCATTTCCAATATATTCAGCATATACACTAATATAATTATCCAAAGTATAATTAACTATAATATTATATTGATTATTAACAGTATATTTACAAGTATAATAATTAAAAGCTTTTAAACCTTTTAGTTTTGAATTTTCATTGCCATTTTCATTAACTTTAAATTCAGGTACTTTCCTAGTTTCCGTTGTACCATAACTTGTATTATACTGTTTATCTTTTAACTCTGCATAATTATTATATGTACCATAAATATAAAATCCATCATATAAATTATACAAAATAGCGGGAATATAATCATTTAATTCAGTCTTAGTATAACCACTTGAAGAAAGTCCAGTCGCCATACTACTAAAAAATGAATTAACAGATGCGGTTATATCCCTTATTCTTGATGTTTTCTCACTAGAATAATTATTATTTTGTGTATTTATTTGATATGCACGTACAGCATCATAAGTAGAATTGTATAACAATGATGTATATGCAGATTCTTTTTCAGAAACTTTAATCATATTGCTTGTAAATATTCCAACAACCATAGAAATTGGAACTATTATCAAACAAAATATTACAGCTAAATGTTGATATTTCATATTTTACCTCTTTTGTTCTTCTCCATATAATATTACCAAAACACCATATTTTTTTCAATATTACAATATTTTAAAATCAATTCTACGAAGTTCTTTATTTGCATCAGTTACAACAACTTTAACCTTATCACCTATTTTGTAAATTTTAGAATTTGTTTCACCAATTGCAGTTT
>CAURYI010000087.1:0-3866 GCA_963529075.1 uncultured Eubacteriales bacterium | reverse complement strand
GTTAAATTTTTGAGAGAAGAATTGTTGATTTCAAATAAATATGAATATTGTAATTATAAATTTTTAGATTTTAAAAGGGATATTTATGAGAATCCTGTTACAAATAAGGATGGATATGTTGTACAGGTTGATGAAATTTTAAATGTGTATAGTGATCTTCTTGATTTGGAAAATGAATTTTATAAGATTTATAAAGTTAAAAAAAGTATTGTTAATAAAAAGAAATTGAAGATTTTTGGTATTGCGGCTGCAATTGCTGTGGTATTGTTGATAATTATTATTAATTTAGGAAGGAAGTAATTTGGAAATTTTTGTTGGAAATGATATTATTGAAGTTTCTAGAATTGCTAATTTAATTGAAAATGTTAAGTTTTTGCATAGAGTTTTTTCTGATGCAGAAATTGAATATTGTGAAGGCAAAGCTAATAAGGCCCAAAATTATGCTGCTCGTTTTGCAGCTAAGGAGGCGGTTTTTAAGGCTTTGTCTTCAAAACTTGAGAGCAATTATTCTATTAATTGGAAGGATATTAGTATTGAGAAAAGTGATAATGGTAGACCAATTATCGTTTTGTTTAAACATTCTGAAATTTCTGATAATTATAGATTTGATGTTAGCTTGTCGAATGTTAAAGAGTATGCAGTGGCTAATGTTGTAATGTATTCTAAGAATTAGGAGGAGTAATGAAATTATTTGATGCTCATTGTCATTATAATGATGAAAAATTTGATATTGATAGGGATATACTAATTAAAGAAGTTCATGATTCTGGTGTTGAAGGAATGATCAATGCTGGATATTCACTTAGTGGTTCTATTTCTGCTGTTGATTTGTCAAATAAATATGATTTTATTTATGCTACAGTTGGAATATCTCCAAATGATGTGACAGAAAATTATATTTCTGATATTGAAAAAATTGAAGAACTGTTGATTAGTAATTTGGAAAGTGGCAAAATTGTTGCAATTGGAGAAATAGGACTTGATTATCATTATGATGTAGATAGAGAAATGCAGAAGGATGCTTTTATTAGACAAATAAAACTTGCGAATAAATATGATTTACCTATAGTTATCCACACAAGGGAAGCAACTGTGGATACTATTAATATTTTAAAAGAGAATGTTGTAAATAAAGTGGGGATGTTCCATTGTTGTCCACTTAATCAAGAATTAGTTAAAGAAGCTTTGAAGCTTGGATTTTATATTTCTGTTTGTGGACCAATTACTTTTAAAAATTCAAAAAATGCTGAAGTGATTGCTAATATGATTCCTCTTGATAGGATATTGGTTGAAACTGATTCTCCTTATTTATCTCCTGAACCTTTGAGGGGAAGAAGGAATGATTCTAGAAATATAAAATACATTGTAGAAAAGATTGCAAATTTTAAAAAAGTCGAACCTGAAGTGGTTATGAATAGTGTTTTTGAAAATATTAAAATATTATTTAAAAATGTTAAAAATATTTGATTTAAATATTGAATAATTGGAGAGTAAAATGACTAAAGAAGAATATATTGATGGTATAATAAATGCGGAAGATAGATATAAATATTATGTTGATTTTAACAATATAAGAGCTGTGAAGGATTTTAAAATTGCAGAATTAAGGCATATTGGTGAACAGTATTTGAGTGATGAGGAAAAAAGTCGAGTTATATTAACAAGACCGTTTGCATTGAATCCTGAAAATCCTAATGTGGACAGACATTACTATAAAAGTATTTATAATAGTATTGAATTGGAAGAAGTAAAAGCTGAAATTATATTTAATCCTAAGTTTTGTAACGAATTTGATAGAGCTACACTTTAAGAGAATTATTGAGTCCAAAAGCAATTGAGCAGCTATTAGGAGATAAAGAAAAAAGAAAATTATTTAAAGATTTTTCAAGTTTTGATTATAGAACTTTGATAGCTAAATTAGATGATGATAAGAAACTTAAAATTTTAAAAGATACTGATAATTATCATGATATTGGACTTGATAATTTTGATTTTACTAATATCGTTGAAACTATTAAAAATGATGATGTAATAAAGAAATTGTTAAATTCTAGCCTAATCAATAATAAAAATATCATTGATGTTTTAAGAGTTTTGGATGATAAATACACAATTAATTGTTTAGAGCAAAGGGATGAGAGAATTAATGAAGATTCTTTTACTCGTGTGGTGTCTTCTTTAAAAAATGTCGATAATATAATTAATGTATGTAATGAATTTAAAGAATCCTTTGAAAAATATAATTGTGATTTACAAGATGTATTTAGTTCTATTTATAATAATAATAATAAGCAAGTTGATTTTTTAGAGAGAATAGATGAATTTAATTTTGATTCTGATAAAAAAAGACAATGTTTTGTTTACATAAATGAAGATGTTTTATCATCACTTGATAGAGCTAAAATTGCTGATGAATATAAACAAGTGTTAGATTTAGATTATGATTGTGATGTGCTTTGGGGTCAACAATTAATTTTTAATGTCAATAGGGATGTTGAAGTGTATAGAGGACTTGATAAATTTTTGCAAATTAATCCCAAAAATTTTTCTAAAGAAGAAAGGGAAAAGTTATTTGAACTTGCAAAGGTGTGTCCAAAAATTGCAATAGCGTCTGATATGTACGGAGGACAAAGTATTGAATCTTATATAAAGGCAGAGAAATGGATTGATTCTATTATTGATACTATTGATTCGAATATGAGTGATGTACAAAAAATTTATATTATTGATGAGGCAATTGGTAAGAAAATTAGTTATTCACCTATTTTTGGAAAAGAAAATGAAAATCGTGTAGAAGTTAGAAAATTATGGAATATTATTAATTCTGGATATGGAGTATGTAATGGTATTTCTGAGGTTGAAAGCTATATGTTGAATAAAATTGGTATTGATAATGAAATGGTTAGTACGGAAGGGCATTCATTTTTAAAAATTAAAAATTTACATGTGGATGGCAAAAATGTTGGGAATTCTATCTTGGATCCAACTTGGAATTTATCAGAAAATAGAGTAGGAGATAGACCTGAATGGTTTTTAGTATCTAATGAGATGGCACAAATATTTGATTCTAATGGTTATCATAAAAATGATGAAAAATTACAAGATGCTAATTACCATTTGGATAAAAACACTATGGAAAAGGAGTTTAAAGGAATTGATCGTGTTGATAAAGATGGAAAATTTCCTTTTGAGAGAAAACTTGAAATGTTGGATGAGTTTTATGAAAAAAATGATGATTCTAATAAACTTATATTGTCATGCTTAAAAACTGTACAGGATAATGTGCCTGATTTTTTAAATTGTCAAGATACAACTAAATATTTGTTAAGTTGTACTTTGAATAGATTGGTGGATAAGGATTCTGCAAAATTAAAAGTTCGCGAAGGAACTCAAGTGGCTAAAGTATATAGAAAAATGGATTTTGAAAAAAATCCTGTTGTTTTAGTGCAAATTGTAAAAGAAGATGGAGAAAATTTTTTGGCATATGGCGATAAGGAGTCAAATAGTTTTGTTGTGACTAATGAAGAGTGGCTTTCAAAAAATTTTTCTAGTTATGATGTTGATAAAGAAAAAAATAATGGTAGAGAAATTTGGGACTTAACTGAATATTTAGAAGAAAAGTCTGATTATGTTGAAAAAGAAAATGAAGAAGATAAAGAAAAGGGAGATTTAGTATGAGTTTTTTGGATGGATTAAAAATTTTCTTTAAAAAGCTGTTTAATAGAGATAAAATAAAAAAAATAAGTGAAATGAATGTTCATCATGATAAAGTTGAAAGAGAAGTTTTTAAGCGAAATGATCATGATAAGTATGTAGAAAATTTAAAAAATGAATATTTGCAATCTTTAAAAAATCAGAAAAAAAAT
>CAURYI010000086.1:0-3936 GCA_963529075.1 uncultured Eubacteriales bacterium | reverse complement strand
ATATTTCGTGGAATAATCTTAACACTTGTATAAGTGTTAAGATCAATTTGAATATAAATACTTAATTCTTTATCTACCAGTAAAATCATACTATCAAAATATCCCTCAATTGCCATTCCGGCAATTGAAAATTCATATGAAGAATATACTCCATCATCTCTCAAATAGCCTTTAACGCTATTTAACAGAATTTTTTTCATTTTTTTCATACTTTCCTTTCTGGGACTTCAATTGATAAATCCCTATTAAATTATTTTTTGCATATATAATTATAACATATTTTACATAATTTGTATATATTTTAGTTAAAACTAATATAATTTATATTTTCATTTGATAATTATTATATTCTTGCAAATCAATAATTTTCAATTTTTGATTTAAATATAATAAAGGACTCTAGGTTATTACCTAAAGTCCTTATGGATTGGTGGAGATGATGGGACTTGAACCCATGTCCAAAAGATTTTCCATATTGATTTCTCCGAGTGCAGTTTATTTTATTTATTCACTAAAATTTTAAAATAAACAAAATTGTTTTAGTATATTCAATTAAGTTACCCGGTATTTGAATGAAGCAAATACTTTCGTTTCCTACTTTAGTCGACATTTTATAAAAAACAGTAGGCTTTAATTATAAAATGACACTGCGCTTAGGCAGCGTAAGCTAATTCTCTATTGTCAGCTTTTATATTTAATTTTGCTTTTTTATAGTGGCCGAAGCAACCATCCACTACTCGCTATCAATATTTCAAATAATTTGTCGAAACCTTTACATCCCCATGGAATGCAAGTTTGACTTGCATATTGAATTTATTTTAGCATATTTTACTTGATTTTTGCAAATATTTATAATCTTATAAAAAGTTTTCTATAAACTTTTTGGGTAAATATTAATAAAGAAATAATACTTTTGTCGATTATTTTGGTTAGTATGTTTGTCTTATTTTTTATGATTTCTTCATTTTCTTCTGTTCTATTTTTTGTTTTTGAAAATACTTCTATTTCTGTAAAACCATTTAAACATTCGTTATCTAAGACTTTTATTTCTATTTTTTCAACATTATCTTTAATGCTTATAGAGTTGATTATATTGTCTTCTAATGTATATATCTCTGTCTGTTTGTTATTAAGTTTTATCTCTATTTCTTTTATATAATTGTGATTTATTAAACCATTATATAGTTTTATATATTCTACATATTCTTTATTATCAAATGTTATTGTTATTCTTTTTTCTTTATCATCATTATCTGGCATCCAAATTCCTTTATTATATTTTATTTGAACTTTATTACCATTTAATACATTGTCAGTGTCTGTTAATATAAAATCATTCAAATATTCTTTGTTTCCAGAGCTTGTTTCTATTTGTGCATTGAATAATAAATTGTCTGTATTTCTTTCCCAATATACTTGGTTTGTGTTAATTATTCTTGTTGTATGTGATACTAGATTTTGACTTTTATGTTTTAATATTGCTTTAAATATTTTGTTTGCAAATAAATTTTTTGTGTAACATTTTGGTGTTGAATTTATTTTTAAAGAATCTTGAATATTATAATATTGATTACTTAGTAAATTTCCTAATTTATCTGTTTGAAATTTCATTTCATTTTCTTGTTCAAAAAAATCATCTGGTCCAAAATAACAATTTTCGTATGTGAAGCTTTTTAGTACTTTAGGTCTATAGTCTTTTTCACTTTTTAGAATTTTCCCCAATGCTTTTTCAGTCAAAATTGATGTCATTATGTGGTCTGGGTGAAAATCTAAATCATTGCATATTATTATTTCGGGTTTAATTTTCAATATTAGTTCTTGTATATTTTTTTCTAAATTCTCCTTGTTGTATTTTGCTTCTTCATTATGTAATTGATAATTAAATGTTTTATACTTTTTGGATGGCGAATATGTTTCACTATGTCCGTTTGCAGAAATATAATTTCCCTTTGTTGTATATATATGGTTTGTTGCTTCATATGATTGGTCTGGATATGCTAAAAAGAATATATTTTCTCTTTTTACTTTACCTAGTTTCCATAGTGATTTGATTGCTTCTTTGTATCTTACTGATGCATTATATGCATAGTCTCCACTTGTTGTGTATGCGACATATATGTTTCTAGTATCTTTTAACGATGCTATTAGATTTCCTGCAAGATGTATTTCATCATCTTGATGTGGAATTATTATTAATATTTTTTTTGATTCAAAGTAATTCATTTTCATATTTGCACCTCATAATACTTTTTTCTATATTTTTTCTTCTGTGTTTTCGATCATTTTCTTTATACAAAAATATTTTAAGAATATATTTAATAATATTTGAATTAAGAATGCTATTGTAATTCCTAATAATCCCATTGCTCTAACTAATATGTAACTTACGATTAGGTATACTATGTTTGCTGTAAATTCTATTATTGCATTTATTCTCATATTGCCCAATGTTATGAAGAATGGGTGAATTGTGGTATATGATAATGCATATGTTTGAATCATTAGATATATAAATAATATGTACCAATAATTTGCATATGTCATATCATATAATTTACCAAGCCAAATATATGATGTTGCACCTACCAATATTGATATTGGTAATGTGTATTTCAATATTGTTTTATGTATTTTTATTACTACTTCAAAACCTCTTTTTTCATTACCTTTTGCTGATAATTCTGAAAATTGTGGTAATATTGATTGTTGTATTGGTCCTGTTACTTTACTGATTATTCCTATTATCTGTTTAAAGATTTTATATATTGCTACTGTTACATTTCCTAATACTGATACTATGAAAACATCTATTGTTTGTACTGGTAAATCTACTATTTCTGATAATGTTCCCCATAGTGTATAACTTATGAATGATTTTGCATCTTTTGGCATTTTTGCTTTTATAATATCTGCTATCTTGTATTTTTTTGAATAATGATAAAATGCGAATATTACTAATAGGATATTGCCTATAAAATCTGTCAGCATAAATATTATTGTTGATGATACTAAGTTTAAATTTTTTGTTATTAAATAATATGCTACTATTGCTGTTATTTTAAATATTGCTGATAGCGTTTTGCTCAATGCTACTAAATTGTATTTATTAAACAATCTAAGTATTGCTGTAGGTGTTCCTGCAAAATGTGATATTATTGTTATTGCGAATATCTCAGAGCATAGTATCATTTCGTTTGACCAGTGTAAGAATCCACCTATTAAATTTGGTAGTAATATTGAAATTATAAAACATAGTATTGCTGTCGATATATCCATTATACATCCAAGTTTTACATATGAATGTAGCTCTTTGTCATTTCCGTTAACAATTGCTTTTTGACCATATTGTATGGTACTTCTCCAGCTTTGAATGTTTATTATTACATCCATTATGTTCATATATGATTGTGCTAAAATCAATATTCCATATGATTCACTGCCAATTATTTTTATTAGTATTATCGAAATTATAAAAGTTATCGCTGATGCTGATGCATCTCCAAAAAATGCCCAAAAAGAATTTTTAAATAAATTCTTCCAAAAATTATCGCTTTTAATTTTGTGTAAAATTTTCTTGAACTCTTTCATCTTCTTTTTGTTTCCCTAAATTTTTATCTTTTATATATTGTTGTACTACTTTATAGAATATAAGCATGAATATGTTACGTTCTATTCTTAGCCAAACATTTTCAAATAATCCGTTAATGATGAATATTAAGAATATCACCATTAATATATAATTTTTGTTTTCATATAGATATTTTAATAATTTTTTAAATATGATACACATGAATATTGTAAAGAATATTCCGTATCTTATTAGGATATTTGAATATGCCATATCCAATGTCATAATTGAATTACTGAATCCATTAAAGTTTACCCCAAATGGTCTAATTCCAAAATGTTCAAAGAATTGTACATTGTAATATAGTC
>CAURYI010000085.1:0-4014 GCA_963529075.1 uncultured Eubacteriales bacterium | reverse complement strand
TCACCGCCCCATTCATCGCTTACAACTTCATGTTGGGTTAATTCTTGACGAATACGCTCGGGATTGGCTGCTTCTTTATCAATTTTGTTGATAGCAAACACAATAGGCACACCAGCAGCTTTTGCGTGAGCAATGGCTTCTACGGTTTGTGGCATCACGCCATCATCAGCAGCAACAACCAATATTGCAATATCAGTTATTTGAGCACCTCTGGCACGCATACTTGTGAAAGCTTCATGTCCAGGAGTATCTAAAAATGTTATTTCTCTTTGTCCAACCTTTACTTTATAAGCCCCAATATGCTGTGTAATACCTCCAGCTTCTCCGCCAATAACATTTGTTTTTCTAATAGCATCAAGTAAAGATGTTTTACCATGATCAACATGTCCCATTACAACAACAACTGGAGCTCTTGGTAATAAATCTTCTTCTCTATCATCTGAATCATCAAATAATATATCTTCATCCTTTACAATTTCTTTTAATTTTGCTGTAACTCCAATGCTATCTGCAACTAAATAAGCTGTATCAAAATCTAAATCTTGATTAATATTAGCCATAATACCTAAATCAAACAATTTTTTAATAACTTCTGAACTTGTTTTCTTTAACTCAATAGCTAAATCCTTAACAGAAATATTTTCAGGAATAGTAATTTCTTTTAATTCAAAAATCTTTTGTTTTGATTTTTGTCCATCCTTTAATTTTTTCTTACCCTTTTTACCTTTTCCAGAAGATAAATCATAATAATCAAGCATTCCGCCTTCTTGATCACCAAACATATTTGATAATCTATCAACAGATTTTAAATCCCTTAATTTACCTTGATTAAATTCTTCTTCCATTCCTTTTTTAGATTTAGTCTTTTTACTATCATCACTATTTCTAAAAGCTTTTTGTTTATCAAGAATTTTTGAAGAATAATCTCTTCTGTTTTCTTTCTCAACCTCTTCAATAGAAACGGTACTAAATTTATCCCTTGAATTATCTCTTACACCTGCTCTATTAGCAAATTGTTTTCTATCTCCAAAATTACCATCTTTATTGAATCTAGTATTATTTCCAAACGATTTTCTATCCGAACTATTTCTATTATCATAACTATTTCTTGTATCATTACTTCTATTATTATCTCTAAAATTTCTATTATTATTAAAGTTTTTATTTTGTGATGTACTATTTTTATCAAATGTTTTATTTGCTACATTCAATTGTCTTCTATCATCCTTTTTAGCAAAATCATTGTTTTGCACTATTTCTTTCTTTTCAACATCTTCTACTTTTTTAGTTTCTTCTATGTCAACAACTTTTTTAGTCTCTTCTTTTTTAGTTTTAATCCCAAATAATTCATTAACACTCATTTGTTTTGCCTGTTTTTCTCTATAAACAATATTATACTCATTTGATCTATTACGAGCATTATTAAACCCAATATTATTCTTAGATTTTTCTCTTACTGGAGTTGCTTTTTCTTCTTTAACAATAACTTCTCTTCTAATGATAACTGGTCCTCTAGCAATCTCATTATTATTACTCTTCACCTTTTTTTCTTCTTTAACAACAGCTTTTGGAGTAAAAGTATCTCTTATTTTTTTTGCTTCATCTTCTTCAATAGCACTTAAATGTGATTTAACAGCTAAACCTATTTTATTAGCAGCATCAATTATTGATTTATTATCAACATTCAATTCCTTTGCTATTTCATAAATTTTAATTTTTGCCAATATTTATTCCCCCTACAATCTTTTTATTATATTTATTTTATAATTCAGTATTATCAACATCTTCTGAATTAATATCTTCTTCTAAAAATTCTTCTGCATTTTGTGCGACAATATCATTTTCTTTTTCTTCAATATTATCCAATATTCCGTCAACTTCTTCTTGTTGCATCTTCTCTAAAATCTCTCTAAATTGTGATTCACTCTTAATATCAATCTTCCAATTTGTCAATTTTGCAGCCAATTTTGCATTTTGTCCAGCTTTACCAATAGCTAAAGATAATTGATCATCTGGAACAATTACTTGTGCAAATTTTTCTTCTTCCTTAACATCAACTGCTAAAACTTGAGCAGGTAGTAATGCTGCTGAAATAAATATTGATGGATCTTCATTCCATTCTACAACATCTATTTTTTCACCATGTAACTCATTTATAATATTTTGAATACGAATTCCTTTTTGTCCAACACATGAACCAACAGGATCAATATTTGGATTTGAAGAATACACCGCAATCTTACTTCTTGAACCTGGATCCCTTGAAATAGCTTTTATTTCAATAATACCTTCATAGATTTCAGGAATTTCAATTTCAAACAATTTTCTTACAAAATCATTATTTGCTCTAGATAAAATTATTTGCGTTGAACCTTTTAATCCTTTTTCAACACTAGCAATAACAGCTTTAATAGTATCATTCAATTTATAATTTTCATTAGGCATTTGTTCCTTCTTTGGCATAATACCTTCAATTCTTCCTAAATCCAATATTACAACTTTACCATCAGCTTTTTGTACTAAACCTGTAATTAATTCACCTTTCTTATCAGCAAACTCTTCAAAAATAATTTCTCTAGACATTTCTCTGATTTTTTGTGTAATTACTTGTCTTGCTGTTTGTGCTGCAATTCTACCAAACTCTTTAGGCAATAATTCAAATGAAACAATATCATCAATGTTGTAATTTGCTTCAATTTTTCTAGCATCATCTAAAGAAATTTGTAAATCATTGTCCTCAACCTCTTCAACAACTGTCTTTTCTTGATAAACATGCATTTGTCCATCAATTTTATCAATAACAACTTTTATATTTTCATCATTACATTCAAAATTCTTTTTATATGCTACCAATAATGCAGATTCAATAGATTTCATCAACTCTTCTTTACTGATTCCATTTTCTTTCTCTAATTGATCCATAGCCATCATCAACTCAAGTGTATCAATACTATTATTTGTTTTACTTGTTTCTTTCTTTTTCATTTTCAAACCCTTTCAATTTAAATTAAATACTATCCCAGTCAAAAACTGTCTTTATAAGTGAAATATCCTTCTTATTAATTTCGATAATTTCATCTGCTCCTATAACAATTTTTTCATCATCATAGTCTTTTAAAATTCCTACAATATTCTTAGAATTATTAATTTGCTTATATAAATTAATTTGAATCTTATTTCCAATATTATCTTTAAAATGTTTCTCAAGTCTTAAAGTCTTCTCAAGTCCCGCTGATGAAACTTCTAAGTAATAATGTTCTTTAATAAAATCTTTTTCATCCAATATATCATTAATTGCATTATTTACATTTTCACAATCATTGATATCAACTCCATTTTCTTTTTCAATAAAAATTCTTAAATAAAAATCCCTATCTTCTTTTTCATAAACAACATCATATAAATTAATATTTAAGCCATTTATGATGGGTTTCAATTCTTCAAATATCTTTTTTTCTAATGAAGTCACAGTTCCTCCTTACATAAAGGAAAGAGTGGAATTACTTCCACTCTTTCTCTCCTCTCTTTAATTACAATACTATTATAACTCTTTATGTCACAAATGTCAAATATTTTTAAAAATATTATACTAAATGTGAAATAAATAAATTTGCCAAACTTAAAAATATAAAAAATCCTAATACATCCGTTGCTGTTGTCAAGAAAATTGATGATGACAAAGCAGGATCAACTTTTAATTTTTGTAATACTAATGGAACTAATAATCCAAAAATACCAGAAACTATTAGATTCCCAACCATTGCTAGCAATATAATAATTCCTAAATAAACACTTTGATAAATCATTCCAACTACTATACCAGTTATAATACCAATAACTAATCCATTAACTAATCCTAGCAATACCTCTTTTTTTAGTTGAGGTAAAGCATCTTTAAGTTCAATATTACCCATTGCAATATTTCTTATTATAATTGAAACAGTTTGAGTTCCAGCATTTCCACCCATACCTGTAACCATTGACATTGTAGATGATAATGCCACAACTTTTGCT
>CAURYI010000084.1:0-4058 GCA_963529075.1 uncultured Eubacteriales bacterium | reverse complement strand
ATTTAATAATGAACAAAATATTGCAGCAGATGTTAATCATGATGGAAGATCAACAGCCAAAGATGCTACTTTAGTTTTAAAGCATGTTGTTCAATTAATTCAAATTCAATATTAGAATAGAGGTGTATATGAGTAAAAAAAGTAAAATAATTATTGGTGTAATAATTATATTTTTATTAGGATTAATTAATTCAAATTATATATATGGTAGAGTTTCAAGTACTGATCATAATAATGTTGAACCAGGTAGTAGTATTACTATTGTTGTTAAATCAATAGCTCCTACTGAAGATGCAACTGTTAATCTTACAGATAAGGGGGGATTAGATTTAATAGACGTACAAGGTGGAAGTTTTGCTAATAAAGAATCAGGAAAAGTAACAAAAACACTGGGTGGCTCGACTTTTACTGGTGAAATAGGAAGATATATTTTTAAAGTACCAAATGGATACGGGAAAAAATATAATGTTAAATTTTCAGTGGAAAGTGATGCAGGAATAGAGTCAACGACAGCTGTTATTAAAACTAAAGAAGAACCGAAGAAGGAAGAAACTAAAAAATCTTCTGAAGAAGTAAGTAAGAAAGAAGTTAATAAATCAAATAAAATTGCTGTTGAAAAAGCAGTTGATACAACTAAGTCAAACAAATCTTCAAATAATTATTTAAAAAATATTTCAACAAGTTTAGGTACATTGTCACCTGCGTTTAATAGAAGTCAAACATCATATATATTATCATTCCCATATGATTTTGATTATAAGACACTTGAAAAAATATCTATAAATGCTGTTAAAGAAGATACTAAGGAAAAAGTTGAAGGTACTGGAGTAAAAGAAGTTAAAATTGGTACTAATGTTTATAATCTTCTAGTTACAGCAGAAAATGGAGAAACAAGAACATATGCAATTAAATTGATTAAACCAGAAATCTCAGAAGATAAAAATATGAGATTGGCAACATTAAAATTAACATATATAGATGGAAGCGGAAAATCAGTTGAATTGCCACTTGATAAAACATTTAATGCAGAAACATTTGAATATTCTTTAAATGCTGAAAGCACAGTGAAATCAATAAAAATTGATACAACTTTACCGAAAGGTTCTGAAGGAATAAAAGTTTCTGTTTCTGGAAATGAAGATTTACAAGATGGTGAAAATGTAATTACCATTACTTTAGTTAATGAAAATGATGATACAGAAAAACCTAAAAAAACAATTTATACAGTCAAAGTTAATAGGGCTGCAGCAGTAACAGCGGAAACAGCCATTATGGAACCTGCTGAAAAAACACCGGAAAAGAAAGTAAATATTAAATTGATTATTGGTATTATTTTAGGAATTATCTTATTATTAATAATAATTTTAATCATTTTATTAATTATTAGTAAAAAGCAATCTAAAGATAATGAGCCTGATGATTATGGATTTATTTCTAAAGATGATGAGAGTTATGATCATGATGATTATGAAGCAGATAGCGAAGATGAATATGATATGAATTATAATGAAAATCCTAATCAAGAAAATTTTGATAATGGATACATTCCTGATGAAGAATTTGTGAAAAATGAAGATATTGAAAAAGCTAAAATTTTGGGTGGTTATGAATCAAAGATTTTAAATTCTGATTTTGATGAAACGCCTGAGTTTGATGAAGAAATTACATCATCTTTAAATGATGAAAAAAAGAATAATGGACGTCAAAAAGGAAAAAGATATTTATAATGAATGGGGCTCTAAAAAGAGCCTCTTATTTTTTGTTATTTAATATATGGAAAATCTGTGATTTTATTATAATATTAAGATTTTAAAGTGTTAAAAACTTTACAAATCGAGCATTTAAAGATAAAATATAGGTGTATAAATGGAGGAAATATGGACATTAATTTAATTGATAATAAAGAAGAAAAAATAGAATTAGCAAAAAAAGTTTTGGGGTTTGTTAAAGACGGACAAACTATTGGTTTTGGATCGGGTTCTACTTCTTATTTGACAGGTATTGAGATAGGTAAATTGGTTAAGGAAAATGGAATTAAGATTACAGCGGTTCCTACCTCTTCATATATGTTTGAATTATGCAAAGAATATGGAATAGAGACAGCTGAGTTACATTATAAAAGTATTGACTGGTCTTTTGATGGAGCTGACGAAGTTGATTGGAATAATAATATGATTAAGGGAATGGGTGCTGCAATGTTTAAAGAAAAGCTTAATATCCTTAATTCTAAGAAAACATATATTTTAATTGATAATTCTAAATTTGTTAATTTTTTAGGAGAAAATCATTCTATTCCAGTTGAAGTATTTCCTACATCTGAAGAATATGTTAGTGAAAAGTTAAGAGAGCTAGGAGCAGTGGATATTGCATTTAGAGGTTCTACGGAAAATGAAAATTCAATTTTGGATGTTAGATTTGATAAAATTGATGTATCTTTAGAAAAAAAGATAAAGGCTATTACGGGTGTAATAGAATCTGGATTATTTATTGGTTATGATGTTGAAATAATTCATAGATAGGAGACACTGTGAAAAAAATATTATTTGCAGCATATTCATTTGATGTTGGTGGAATTGAGACTGCATTGATTAATTTGTTGAAAGAAATATGTAATGATTACGAAATTACTCTTGTACTTGAAAAAAAAGATGGAATTTTTTTAAAAGAGTTGCCAGAAAATATTAAGGTTATTGAATATAAGAAATCAAGTAGTTCGATTGCTTTACTTAGAAAAGTACAGAATTTTTTTAAACAAGTGATGTTTAAATTTAAGTATAAAAACAAATTTGATTACTCTGTATGTTATGCAACTTATAGTTTTCCTTGTTCTTTTGTAGCTAGAGTTGCGAGTAAAAAACCTATATTATTTGTACATAATGATTATATGAGTTTTTACAATAATGATGTTAAGCAGTATAAGAAGTTCTTTTATAATTTACAAGTTTTTGAATATCAAAAAATAATATTTGTATCAAGTTATGACAAAGCTGTTTTTGATATAAAGCTTCATGAGTTTTCTAATAGAACAATATTTATTAATAATTTAATTGATTATAAAAAAATAATTGATAAATCAAATGAAGATGTTGAAGATTTTAAAGAGGGTAAGGAGGTTACTTTTGTTAATATTGGTAGACATGACGAAAAACAAAAAAAGCTTAGTCGTATTATATCTGCTACTAAAAAATTAAATAGGGAAAAGTATAAATTTAGAGTTATTTTTATTGGTGATGGAATTGATGATGAAGAATATTTTAAGCAAGCAAATGGTGTTAAGAATATTGAGTTTTTGGGATTAAAAAAGAATCCATACCCATATTTAAAAAAAGCAGATTGTTTGCTTATGTCATCACAATTTGAAGGTTATCCAGTAGTGTTTGTTGAATCGATGATTTTAAATAAACCAATTGTTACTACTTTAGTATCAGACGCTAATAAGGATGTTAAAAATAAATTTGGAATTGTTACAGAAAATTCGCTTGAGGGTGTTTATATTGGCATGAAAAAGTTTTTGGATGAAGGTTTTGAAATTAAGGAAAGGTTTAATCCTGAGAAGTTTAATAAAGATATAATAGAGAAAATAAAGAAATTGTTTAGTTAATTTAGGAGAAAAGATGATTAGTTTTATTGTACCGGCATATAATGCTGAAAAGACAATAGATAAATGCTTAAATTCTATATTTGAATTGGATAAATGTAGTTTGGACTTTGAGGTTATTGTAATTAATGATGCTTCTAAAGATTCAACTCATGAACATATTATAAAATATAATGAAAAGGATAATTTTATTTATATTAATAGTGATAAAAATCAAGGTATTTCGGCTGCGAGAAATAAAGCTGTTAAAAGTGCAAGTGGCGAATATTTGATATTTGTTGATTCTGATGATTATCTTCAAAGCTCATTACTTTGTGATATTGAACAATATGTTATACAAGGTGTGGAATTAATAAAATGGAATGCGCTTATTACGGAAGAAAATTATAACTATCTAAAAAATGATTTGGATTTAGCGGGGTTATATCCTGAATTGGTAAAATTTGATATTTGCAATGGT
>CAURYI010000083.1:0-4109 GCA_963529075.1 uncultured Eubacteriales bacterium | reverse complement strand
GCATAGAATGCTATGTTATTTTTCTTACAATAGCTTTCCACATATTGTTCATCTTCTGTGGAATCCTTACGGATTAAGTGATTTATGTGTGCAACTATTATCTTTTTTATTTTTAATTTTTCTTGATATTTTTTTAAGCATTCTAAAAGAGTAATAGAATCGGGGCCACCTGATACCCCGACTACTATTACTTCATTTTCATCTATTAAATTATTATTTTTAATTGTATTTAAAAATTTTTCTTCTAATATATCTAATCTTTTAGCCATATCTCTTTTCCATACTAGCAAATTTTGTGTATTTAGGCATCCATAATAATTCTCTTTTGCCTAATGGACCACTTCTGTTTTTTGCAACAATAATTTCTGCGATATTTGTTGGTGGTGCTTCATCTTTACGATAATAGTCGTCCCTATAAATGAACATTACTATATCTGCATCTTGCTCTATTGAACCTGATTCACGAAGATCTTGTAGCATTGGACGATGATTTTCTCTTGCTTCTAGTGCACGTGATAATTGTGATAGTGCAATTATTGGAACGTCTACTTCTTTCGCTATAATCTTTAAAGATCTACTGATTTCTGCAATTTCTTGTTCACGACTATTTGTTCTAGTATTTCCTTGTATTAATTGTAAATAGTCGATTACTATTAGTCCAATATTTTTTTCTAATTTTAATTTTCTACATTTTGCTCTTATTTCTCCAACTGTAATACCCGGTGTATCGTCTATAAATATCCCTGCTGATTCTGCGATTTCACCTGAGGCTACAGCTATCTTTTGCCAATCTTTGTCTTGTAAATTTCCATTTTCAAAATCCCTACTATCCACCATTGCTTGTGAACATAGAATTCTGTGTGCACATTGTTCTTTTGACATTTCTAATGAGAATATTACAACTGGTACTTTTGCTCTTAATGCTACATTTGTTGCTATATTTAGTGCAAATGCTGATTTTCCCATGGCTGGTCTTGCTGCTAATAGTATTAACTCTGTTTTCTTTAATCCTGATAACAATTCATCTAAATCTGGGTATCCTGTTGATGTTCCTCTTATTTTTGCGTCGTTTGCTGATAATTTACTGATTTCTTCTAATGAACTGCTTAGAATTTTTGAAATTTCTTCATAACCTTTTTGGCTTTTTCTTTGTAGCATATCAAACATTTTTGATTGGGCTGATTCAATTATGTTTGTTGAATCTTCTGTTTGACTATATCCTAAATCCAATAAATTGTTTGCATCTTTTATTAATAATCTTAATAATGATTTTTCTTCAACTATTTTTATGTATTTTTCAACATTTGCTGTTGTTGGTACTTTTTCTGGTAATTCTGCCAAATATTGAAGTCCACCAATTGCTTCTAATTTAGCCATTGTTGTAAGTTCGTCTTTAACAGTTATAATGTCTACGGCTCCGCCTTTAGCATAAATGTTTGAGATTGATTTGAATATTGTTTTATTGTCATCTCTGTAAAAATCTTCTGGTCTTAATACTTCAATGGCTGAAACTATTGCTTCTTTATCTGTAAGCATTGAACCTAATACGGCTTGTTCTGCTTCAATATCATGTGGTGGTATTTTACCTAATTCCATTTATGCCTCCTATTTTTCTGGAATTACATTTACCTTTACTTTTCCGATAACACCTTCGAATAATTTTATATCGACTGTAGTAATTCCTACTGTTTTAATTGTTTCTTTTAATTCAATTTTCTTTTTATCGATATTAATTGAATATTTATCTTTAAGTACATCTGAAATTTCTTTTGAAGTTACACCACCAAAGATTTTACCATTTTCTCCTGATTTAACTTTTATGTCCAATCTTATTTTTTCTAGCTTTTCTTTAATTTGTTCTGCTTCTTTTTTGTCTTCTTGTCTTTTAAAATCTCTTGAATCTTGTTTTGATTTTAATAATGCTAAATTTGCTGTTGATGCTTGTACACCTAGTTTTTTAGGAATTAAAAAATTTCTTGCATATCCATCATTAACCTCTAATATTTGATCTTTTTTTCCTACGCCTTTAACGTCTTGAGTTAAAATTACTTTCATTTTCAATTCCTCCTATTTTTTAATTTTCTATCATATATTCATCTATTGCATGTTTTAATTTTTCTAAAGCATCTTCCATTGTTATATCATAAAGTTGTGCTCCAGCCAATGTTATATGACCTCCACCACCTAATTTTTCTAAAATCAATTGTACATTTATATCACCTATTGATCTTCCACTGATATATATTATATCATCTATTTTTCCTAATACAAATGATGCACTAATTCCACTTATAGTTAGTAATTCATCTGCTGCTTTAGCTATTACAATTGTTGTATTTAGTTCATCTTCATTATATGTTGATATTGCTATTGATTCTTTAACTATTTCAGCCTTTGAAATTATATTTGATATTGTTTGATATGTTTTTAAATCATCTTGAAACCATTTTTTTACTTTTATTATATCTACACCGCATTTACGTAAATATGCAGCTGCTTCAAAAGTTCTTACACCTGTTTTAAATGTAAATTCCTTTGTATCAAGCATAATGCCTGCATATAGTGCTTCAACTTCAATTGGTGTTAATTTTATTTTAATTGGAGAATATTGTATTATTTCTGTTACTAGCTCTGACGCTGATGATGCGTATACTTCATGGAAACTTAATACTGTATCTTTAATATAATCAGTACTTTTTCTATGATGATCTATTTCCACAATTTTGCTTGCATTTTCTAAAACTTTTACAGACTCTACATAGTTTACCTTGTTTGTATCTACAATTACTAATAAAGTGTTCTCCGTCATTTTTTCTAATGCTGCTTCACCATTTATTACACATCCAATATATTCTTTATCATTTTCTATTGTTTCTAAAAAACTTAATATTCCAACCGCCTTTGAATCAACTATTATATTTGCTTCTTTATTTAAAGTTTTTGTTAGTCTATATATTCCAAGTGCTGAACCTATTGCATCCATATCACTGTTTGTATGTCCCATTATTAAAACATGGTCGGATTCTTCTATTAATTTGACTAAAGCTGTAGCTACTGTCCTAGCCTTAACCTTGGTTCTTTTTTCAACTTCTTCGGTTCTACCACCAAAGAATTCATATTTTTGATTTTGTTTTATTATTGCTTGATCTCCGCCTCTACCTAGTGCAATTTCTTGTACGGCTTGTGCTGATCTATATTTTTCATCAAGTGTTTCTCCATCTTTTGAAAAAGAAATACTCAATGTTGCTTGTATCCCATCCAATATTTGCAATTCTTTAATTTGTTGTAAAATGTTTATTTTGTCTTTTTTTGCATTTTCTAAATTTTTATTATCTATTACAACATAAAATTTATCACGTTCTACTTTTACTACCAATGCTGAATAATTTAATGCCCATTCATATATGCATTGTTCAATTTTAGCAATTACTTGTGATTTTATTTCTCCTGATAATCTTTGATTTATTTCATCATAATTATCTATTGAAATCATTCCTATATTTATTTCTGTTTCTTCTTCTTTTTCAAGAAGTTTCTTTATCTCTGTTTGATCTATAAAATATAAAATAAATGTGTAGTCATTATTTTCATCTTTGTTTGTTTTGATGTAAGTTCCTAATATTTTATAAGTTCTTCTATTTATATCAAATTCTATTTCTATTTTGCCTTTTTGCTTTTTCTGCATAGCATTTTTCTCTGATATTGCTATTTGCTTGATATTGCTTAACAATGCCATCAATTCTAAATTATCTTTATTTAAATCTTTAAATTCATTATTAAACTTTTCACTTCTCCAAATTATATTACCATTTGTTTCGATAATGATTAATGGAAATGGTGAATTTATTAAAGTTGTTTTTGCTGTATTATTAACATTGAATATCAAATCTTTTAACTGTTCTGATAATTCTGATTTTCTTCTTTTATTATTTATAATTGTTGCAGCTATTAAAATTATATATAGTACTGCTAATATAATGAATGCTATTGGTTCCAATTCATATCTCCTTTTACACGTTTTTATTATACTACGCAATGCTATTTCTGTCAATTGTTTCAAGGGCTCAAGGTTATTTTTATAACTCTCTATTTATAAAAAAAGAAATGTT
>CAURYI010000082.1:0-4110 GCA_963529075.1 uncultured Eubacteriales bacterium | reverse complement strand
TTGACCAATATGAATGATAATAGTAATGTAGACAAGAGCGAAAGGAATTAATGATGGAAGAAATTTTAATTTTTGGACACAAGAATCCAGATACAGATTCAATTTGTTCAGCATTAGTTAAAGCTAATTTAGAAACTAAATTGGGTAGAAAAGTTAAAGCTGCTAGATTGGGTAATGTTAGTAAGGAAACACAATATATTTTAGATTATGTAGGAGTTGAAGCACCTGAATTTGTTTCAAATATAGAAAATGGAACAGAAGTTATGTTAGTTGATCATAATGAATTTGATCAAAGTGCAGATAATATTGAAAATTTAAAGATTGTATCTGTTACAGATCATCATAGAATTTCTAATTTTCATACTACTGAGCCTTTATATTACAATGCTAAACCTTATGGTTGTACAAATACATTACTATTTGAAGAATATAAAGCAAATGGTGTTGAAATTGATTCTAAAATTGCAACATTAATGATTAGTGCAATTATTTCGGATACATTATTATTAAAATCTCCAACATGTACTGAACATGATGTTGAAGCTTTTAATAAATTAGAGAAAATTGTAGGTTTTGATGCTAGGGAATATGGTATGAATATGCTTAAAGCAGGAACTGATTTAAGCACATATTCTGCAACAGAAGTTGTTAATTTAGATGCTAAGGAATTTACTGAAAAAGGTAAGAAATTTGTTGTAGCTCAAGTTAACACAGCAGATATTGATGATGTTTTTTCTAGAAAAGAAGAATTAGCTTTTGCTATGGAAAAAGAGATTAATGATAAAGGTTTAGAATTATTTTTATTTGTAATTACTGATATTGTTAATACTAATTCAAAGATAATTGCAATGGGTAATTTAAAAGGTCTTGTTGAAAAAGCCTTTAATCAAAAATTGGATGCTGATGATTCAATGTTCTTAGAAGGTGTTATGTCAAGAAAGAAACAAATAGCACCACCATTATTAGCTAATTTGGATTAATTTTATAATATATTAAATGCGGAGGTTTTAATGGCCTCTGCTTTTTTTTGTAATATAAATATAATATTTGAAAAGCTGTAGAATATTGTAAAAGATTGATAGTATTGATAAAATTATGTTACAAGTTTAATGGGGCGGATACAAATGACAAAAAAAGAAATTATATATGCTAAAAAACAGAGGGATAATATATCATTACTTAAAATCCATAAAATGTTAGCATCTGATTTATTATTTTTCTATACAACATATATTTTGTTTTTACTGAATGTTAGAAATCTTCAGATGTCAAATATCGTATTAGCTGGTGCTTTATATGGGATTTTTAAAGTAATTTGTCAAGTTCCATCTGTAATGATTATTGAAAAACTAGGCTATAAAGCATCAATTATTATAGGTGATTCACTTTTAGTAATGTCCATTATTTTGATTATATTTTCAACTAATCCAATAATACTTTATTTGGCTTATTTATTTATGGGTATGGGATATCCGATTAAGGATAATGCTGAGGAGAGTATGTTACTTTACTCAATTCCAAATACTGATAAGAAATCAGAAGTGTTTGCAAAAACACTTGGAAAGTCACTTAGTAGATTTTTCATTGTTGCAACTATTTCGGCAGCAGTGTCTGGTTTTTTATTTAAATTAAATCCATATATTCCATTAATATTGTGTTGCAGTACTTTTGCAGTATCATTAAGACTTGCTTTTATGTTACATCCACTTGATCAGGATGATAAGAAGAAAGTTGAGACTGAAGAGGAGTTTATAAAAAAGAAAAATAAGTATTTTAAAGAATTAGGAATCGGTTTTAAATATATTTTTAGTTCCAAGAGATTAATTGCATTATTTGGATTTGTTGCTATATTTTATTCATCAATTCAAGTTATGAATAATTATGAAATAGAATATTTGAATTTCTTAAATGTTTCTCCTGAATTGATAGGGATTGTATATGGTGTAACACAGCTTATGTCTTCGTTTGGATCAAATTATGCTGAAAGAGTACATAGAAAGTTTAAGAATAGAACCTTAACAATTATTGGAGTTTTATTTGGATTAACAATATTTGTTGCAGGTTTACTTTATAAATTTAATATTAATTATTATTTAATTGTATTGTTTGTAGTATTTTTATATATGATAAGATATTTATGTATGTCGTTTTACTATGTTTTAATAAAGAAATATATGTCTAATTTTGCGGGTAAAAAGATTTTATCTAAGATTTACTCGGCATATGCAATTGTTTGTGGTACATCGTCATTTTTAATGGGACTGATTGCTACGGTTATTGTTAAAAACAACGATATGGCTATTGCATTTACATTGTTTGGAGCGATTTCATTAATTGGCATTATGATTATGCTTACTTTTATGAGAAGCAGAATTGGTTTAAAAGCGGATGATTATAATAAATTAGATATTAATTTTACAGAGTTTAAGTTAAAAAATGAATTAAAGAGTAAGGAGGCTTTAAATGATGAATAAAATTGAAAAGCAAAATTTTAATTATCATTCTCATACTTATAGATGTAAACATGCTTCTAAAACAGCTATGGATAGGGATTATGTTGAAGCTGCTATAAAAGCTGGTTATACTTCAATGGCTTTTACGGATCATATTCCATTAAGAGAAAAATTAGATTTTAATGATAATATGAGAATGGCTTTGAGTTCTACTAATGAATATGTTGAATCAATTAATAAGCTTAAAAAAGATTATGAAGATAAAATTGATATAAAAGTTGGTTTTGAATTTGAATATACTCCTTTTGACGAGGATATTAAGCATTTATTGGATTTAAAAAAGAAGACTGATATTATGATTCAGGGACAACATTTTGTATTTGATAAAAAAGAAGATTTTGTTGGTCTAAATATTTATACAAAAAAGAAACCTACTGATAATGATTTGGATACTTATTTAAGTTATTTGCTTTTGTCAATGGATAGGGGAATTCCTGATATTATTGCACATCCAGATATTTTTATGGTTAGAAGATCTGAGTTTGGTGAGAAGGAAGAGCAAATTACAAGGTTGATTTGTAAAAAAGCTATTGAGACTAATATACCGCTTGAAATTAATCTTGGCAGAATTGGTGCAAATTATATTTTACAATTGAATGGAAAAAAGTATTCACAGCAAATTAAATATCCTTGTAAAGAGTTTTGGAATATTGTTGCAGAAGAATCTGAAGCATCTTTAAAAAGTGGTGGAATGCCAGTTAAAGTATTGTTTGGTAAGGATTGTCATGATCCAAGGCATTATGAGTATAATGATGATTATAAGATTGCAATTGATATAATTGGCAATGATATAATTGATAGATTATATTTTGTGGATGATAAATTCAATTTTGTGAAGAATTTTAAAAAGTTTGATTTAGAGTATATTGAGAAATTAGTTAATTCGTATGGAATTAATGTTTTTAGGAAAGAAGCATATGATATTTTGGCTAATGCAGTTATTATGAATGATGATGAAATAGATGATAAGTGTAAGGATATTGCAGCTGAAATTTCTGGAGTATTTAAAAATATGGATTCTAATATTATTAAAAGAATTCCAAATATATTAATTACCTATTTTAATAAAATTAAAAATAATGAATATAGATTTGATGTTAATAATAAATTGTCAAATATGACAATTGGATTATTATCACTTATTTATCAGAATTATATTTTGGATGAATTGAAAAAATCCGAATATATTGATAGAATTGCTACTTTACCAAATATTTATGAAGTGATGGATGATGGTGGGATAGTTAATGATGAAAAGACAGATGAAGTGGTTGATGAAACTAAATTACCAGTTAAATATAAAGAAAATTTTGTAAAGAGATTTTTTAATAAAATAAAAAGCTTCTTTTTTTTCAAAAGTGGCTTAATATGACAAGAACGTAGATTTTTGATCTACGTTCTTTTTGTTATTCTGTTGTTAATAGGCTTGATGGTGTGATATGTATGGTTTTGTTGTTTGTATAGATTACATATCCGGGAACTGAACCATTTGGCTTTTTGACATATTTTACTTGTGTATAATCAACTGGCACATGTGATGAGAATCGGGCTTTGCTGTAATATGCAGCAAGTGATGCTACTTTTTCAATTGTTGATA
>CAURYI010000081.1:0-4123 GCA_963529075.1 uncultured Eubacteriales bacterium | reverse complement strand
GATATATCTTCACCTTTTTTTGTTAAGTATAATTCTTCGTTTTTTAAACATATTCCGAAAACAGTTTCTCTAAAATCATATTTTATATTTTCATTTTTTTCACCAATTAATATCATTTTGATTTCTTCTTTCTTATTTTATAAATCTGTATAATATAGAATTTCTTTGTTTAGCTTTTTGGCATAATCTATTTCTAATTTTGTACTTTCACCTATATAATTGTCTATATTTAATGCTAATATTGCATCTGACATTTCTATTCTTTTAAAATGTTCGTTTTTTAATAATTCTTTTTGCTTTTCATTTATTTCGATATTTGCAGTTACTTGATACATTGGTGTCAATATACAATATCCTTTTAGTGCAAGCTCTTCGGTAACTTTCATCATCTCTTTTTTATATCTCATGCTACCACAAATTGTTATTACCTTCATGATTATCTCCAATTTTATTATTAATCTTTTATTTTTATCATTGTTCCATTCACATTTTTATATTTTCTATTTTTATTTATTTCAATTTTATTAATAATTTCTTCCTCTAAATCTTTGCCTAATATTTCTGATATTCCTAAAAGATATATTGCTATATCTGCAAGTTCTTCTCCTAAATCATCTTTATTTTTTCTGTAAGCATCATATGCTTCTGATACTTCTCCATATAATAGGCAAAATTCTTTATTTATGTCTGTTGTATTAAATCCTTTATTGATTTTATTTTGCAAAATTTCTTTTTGCATTTCTTTTAAATTCATACATGTCTCCTTTATTTACTTATTTCAAAATTCCAAATATTTAGTTTGCCTTTTGCATCAATTTTTGGATTTATTAATTCTGTATTTTCTAATATCCAGGCATATCTCCCAATTTGATAATCGCCACACATATATTCTTGTTGATTTTGTTTTATTTCGTTTATAAATTTTTCGTCCATATATATGCAATCTACTAATTGGCATTTGCAAATTATTTTGCCATAATTCATTTCTGTTGATGGTAGTAGTTTTAATAATTCTTGAATTTTTGTGTCTTTGGTATTTATATGCTTTTTGCTTGCATGTATATATAGCTCTCCTCTGTATGATGTTTTCCAGCTACGTGTTTCAATGTATTTTTGTTTTGATGCAATTAATGTTGCCCATGGTTCTATTATACTTAAAACTTTCATTATTTCTCTTTAATTCAAATATTTTTCTTTATACCATTTTGCAAATTGGTCTTTGGCATCTCCCCAATATGTGGCTTCTTTTTCATAATCTATCTCTTTTAATTCGCTTAATGTTTTTGTTTCTCCATCCGGTATGTAGAATTTATCATTCCATCTTCCTCTTGTTCCTCTTGCTTCATATGATATTGTTCCTGTTCCTCCGCCAGAAAATACTATTGGTTCTTCTCCTGGTTCACAATATGCAAAGCAATGTTCTAATTTTACTTTTCTATTTGTTTCATTTTTGAATAGTTCTAAAAATTTTTCTACACCGATTTGTTTATCAAAATAATGATTATATGAACCTGGCAATCCTCCTAATGCTTCTATGTATATGCCACTATCTGATTTTAAAATTGGAATATTTAATTTATCTGCAGCATATTTTGCGCTAAATGCTGCTACTTTTTTGCAATCATCTGCTTGGATTTCCAATATTTCAAAATCCGGATTTATGATTTCTATATTGAATCCATATTTCTTTCCAAAAAATTCATTTGCTTCTTCTACTTTATGTTTGTTAGTTGTTGCATAATATAATTTTCTTTCCATATTTACTCCTTGTAACTAAATTTTCCAGCCTTTTAAAATTTTATCTTCTATTTTCATATTGCCTTTGCCTATGCCTAATTGTCTGTCTATATATTTATCTCCATGACAATCACTACCTCCTGACATTAAAATATTGTTGTCAGTGCAGTATTTTACTAATTTTTCTGACTGTTCATTTGTAAATGATGAATGATATACTTCTATTCCATCTATTATTTTATTTTTAGCTAATTTATCTAAAAATTCTTTATTATCTTTTAAATTATATCTATATAAATGTGCTAAAAATAGTTTTCCTCCTGCTTCCGTTACTACTTTTCTAATTTCTTCTGCTCGTGGATAATGCATTCCAAAATCTATATATGCTGGAAATTCTTTATTTGTTATGCATGAATAAAAGAATTTACGCTCATCATTCCATTCTTCTTCATTAAATAATATTTTATTTTCTGGATGTTCCTTTAAATTTTCATAAATATGTTTTACTGGCCAACCATTATTTATATCAAATTCTATTTTATCTAATTTTACTCCATTTTTGATACAATTATCATACATCATTCTAAATTCTAAATCTATGTCTGGCTTGTTTTGATGATATCTTTTTTCTAAAAAATCTTCTAATTTTGTATAGTCAAAATCATATGCTAGCATGTGTACGGCTACTCCATCATATGATGTACTAAATTCAACTCCTGGAATTATCTTACCTGTGAATATTAATTTATAGGCATCATTTTCTGCTAATTCTCGATGTGCTGCAACTGAGTCATGATCATTGATTGATATGGTATTTAATCCTATCTTTTGTGCTTTTCGTAGTATTTCTTCTACACTCCATGTTCCATCGGAGTATTTTGTATGCATATGTAAATCAATCATTTTATTACCCCTATTTTTTTGTTGAATTTTGTTTGCTATTAACATATTATTGCGGTTTTATTCTTTTGTCAATAATTTATTCTTTATTTTAATACAACAAAAAAGAGCCTGATAATTCAGACTCTTATTATGGCTCCTCGTGTTTAAATCTTACGCCTGTATTTTCTTGTTTGATAGGTTATTTCCTTATATCACCTTGTTTTGTAGAAAGTTTTTTTTGTATTATGTTATATTTTCTTATATAAACTTGTATATTTTCTTCTCTATTGCTAACTCATTACACGCACTATTTGATACTATATTTTACGATATAGGCTTGTATACTTGTTTATACTACAATACATTAATATTATAATTATTCAAATAATTTAAATATTTTTTTATTTTAGTATATTCGATAAGTTTCATATAATTTTCGATATATTCAATATCTAGATTTCCGTCTTTTTTTACAGGTAACATTATTTTTACAATTCCAATGTTATCACAAGCATTGTGTCCATAACTAAATTTCACAGCTTGTATATTAATTTGATTTGCAATAAACATTAATAATTCTTTAGAAGCTTCTTCTTTATATTCTAAAGCTTTTACTCTGGTACCAATATAAAAATCTAATAATTGATATTTTGCAGAAAAATTTCCTCTATCGGCTAAGCTTAGTGTTTTATTATGATTGAAAAGTTTTCTTCCATTTATTTCTTCTGTCCAAGCAGCTATTCCATTATTAATAATTGAATGACTTACAATTGGAATATTTCCATTTTTTATTCTACTTAATATTAAATCTCCTCCAGTATAAATATTAAATAAATTTTCAATTTTTACTGGTTTCCAATTTACTACGACGTTAGTCGTTACCCCCCCCTAGTGGAATGTGGGTTTCAATAAAGTCCTTATATTTAGAAATCATTTTACTTTCTTTTTCTTTCATATATTCTTCCATAAATTCATAGTCAGGATTACGTTCTTTGTCAACTGGTAACATTATTTTGTCATTCATTAATTTATTAGAAAAAGCTTTTCTTCCAAATGCATATTTCGATCTATTTTTTTCTATACACATTGAAATAAACAATCCTGTATATTTATTTATATTTTTATTTTTTAAAATAGTTATTTCATCACTAGTTGTAAAATTTGGCATAGCATAATAAGCCTGTCCAAATGTAGTACATACAATTACATTTTCTTTTTCAATAAATAGCGGATTAGAAATAAAATCTGTCACGCCATTATTAGTATCAGAAGCAGAATAATAAGCTAATTTTCCCTTTCTTCTATTACCTGCTATTAATCTCTTTCCTCTATAGTAATCAAATATTGAAGCTAATTTAAAACTATTCCATTCTCTATCATTTAGATTCATCATTTTTACCATCCTTAAATAAATATTCTTTATTTTGCATTACCATTGAAAATTCAAAAGTTAAATAATCTGATATTGTTTTTTCAAATTCACCATCAGTTGGTATTTCATCGT
>CAURYI010000080.1:0-4126 GCA_963529075.1 uncultured Eubacteriales bacterium | reverse complement strand
ATATTCCAAATCACATGAAGGAAGAAATAAATAAATATTTAGATATTAGAAGTTATGAGGGAAAATGATATCAAAAGAATTATTAAGAAGTAAAATAGAACAACACTGCAAAAGAAATAAAATCGACAATTTTATTAAAGCTTGCATAATAAATTATTTATACGACAAATCAAAATATCAATCACAATATATAGAAGAAAAAGCATTATTAAATATGATTGACAAAAATATATACAATTTGTCAGTAAATTTAATAGAAGTGATACAAATAAAACACAAAGAAGAAATATATATAGAGTATAATGAAATAGCAAAGACATTATCATATTGTATAGCCTCAAAATACAAAGGAATTCAAGAAAAAGAATTTGTAGTATCAGAGTTAAAAGCAATGATATATATAGAGTTAGAAAAAATATCAAATTTATATTTGAAAAGAAATGAGATATTTTCCAACGGATTTTATTTAGAAAATATAGCAAAAACAAGAGTTTTAGTTGATATATTTTCAGATTTAGAAGCAGCTCTATATATTAATTTAAAACCCAAATATCAACTAAACTTTGGTAATGGATTTTATATTTTAAGCATGCACCAAAGTGATATTAGTGATGTTTTAGGGTTTGCAGAAATAGTAAAAAAGTTAATAGGCGAAAAATTATATTATTATGCTGTAAATAATCCTAAACTCTACAGTCAAAAGCTTAGAGAAAGATTCACAAATGAATATGGAGATATGAGATTAATAGAAAGCTATTTAATAGCAATAAAGCAAGAATCCGATATTTCTAGAAAAATACAATATCATAAACAAATATCCAAAATATTATATGGATATGGTCAAAAAGCAAACTTACAAGATATAGAAATATATTTAATAAAACATAAGGAGGAATAAATGGATTATTTAATGACATTCATTGAAGGTATTGCAAGTTTTATATCACCATGTGTACTGCCAATGTTGCCAATATACATATCATATTTCGCAGGCAAAGATGAAGATAAGAAAAATAAAGCATTAATAAATGCAATAGGATTTGTCCTAGGATTTAGTATTGTTTTTATAATATTATCAATTTTTGCAAGTACATTTGGAAAAATGATAACAAGCCACTTAAAATATATAAAAATAGTATTTGGTCTAATAATTATACTATTAGGACTAAATTATATAGAAATAATAAAACTTAAGTTTTTAAATAAAGAAAACAGAGTTAAATCAAATGTCAAAAATTTGAATTTCTTTAAATCTTTAATCTTTGGTATGGCGTTTTCAATAAGCTGGACACCATGTATAGGAACATTTTTAGCATCAGCATTATTGTTGATATCAAGCAAGAGTGAAACAATCAAAGGAATCCTATTAATAACATCATACTCAATAGGACTAGGAATACCATTCATTATATCAGCACTATTGATAGATAAAATGAAAAAAGTATTCGACACAATAAAAAAACACTATAATATAATCAGAAAAATATCAGGAATAATACTTATAATAATGGGTATCATAATGATATTTAGATAGGAGAAGAAATGAAAGAAAAAATAATATATACAGTATTAGCAGTAGTATTTATTGCAGTTTTAATAGGAATAAGCCTTGGAACAGGTAAAAAGGCGGAAAAAACTAAGGTAGAAGCGGAAAACGCAGTAATCCCAGTAACATCAGCTAACTTCGAACACGAAGTATTAAATTCGGATAAAAGAGTATTAGTAGACTTTTATGCAGATTGGTGTGGTCCATGTAAAATATTATCACCAAGAGTAGCAGAAATAGCAAATGAAAATAAAGACATCAAAGTAGTAAAAATTAATGTTGATCAAAATGAAGATTTAGCAAGAAAATACAATATTTCATCAATGCCAACATTACTAGTTATAGAAAAAGGAAAAGAATTAAATAGAGCAGTAGGTGCACTAAGTAAAAGTACAGTTTTAAAATTTGTAAGAGAAGCAAAATAAAACACAAAAGCATAAATGAGGAATATATGGAAAAAACCCAAAAAAGAATAACAATAATTTTATCAATAGTAATTGTACTAATTATATTGATAGCAGCGGTCATAACAACAATTATTTTATTTAATAAAAAGCAAATAACAAAAATGGCTCAAAAAACAGGATTAAGTAAAATAGTCGCAGAATTAGGAATTCAAGATAAGAATTTTGAATATGGAAAAACTTTTAATAAAGCGGATTTAAAAATTCCTGATGATGTAAAAGTATTAATAGATGGGGAAGAAATAATAAGCGAATATACATTTAAAAATCTTGGAAGAATTCAAATCACATTAGAAAAATTAAATAGTAATGGACAAAAAGAAACAGAAATAATTAATGTTAATATAATTGATACAAAACAACCAGAAATAATTGGAGCTGAAGATAGAACAATTAAACAAGGCGAAACAATAGATTTAAAAGAAAACATTAAAGTAGAAGACAATACTGACGAATTAATTGATGTATCAGTTGTTGGAAAAGTTGATACGAATATACCTGGTGAATATGAAATAACATATATTGCAATAGATCAATCAAATAACTCATCAGAAAAGAAAATAAAAATCAAAGTGGAAGCTGATCCAAATGCAGTAGCTAATAATAATGACAACAATAATAAAGCAAATGACAATAAAAATAATACTCAAAAAGTAGTAAATACGCAACCAAACAATAATAATGCAAAACCTGAACAAAAAGTTACTGAGCAACCAAAACAGCAACCACAAACTCAACCAGTGCAACAATCACAACCAACACAGCCAGCAAAACAGCCAGTGACAACTCCAACATCAAAACCACATCCAACCCCACAGCCAGTGTCAACACCAAAGCCAACACCAACCCCACAACCAGTACCAACACCAAAACCACAGCCATTACCAACTCCAAAGCCAGAGCCGAAACCTCAACCCAAGCCGCAACCAGTAAATAAACCAATAGTAATAACGGAAGAAGCTTTTGAAAGAGAAGTGATAAATTCAAGTAAAAAAGTTTTAGTAGACTTTTACGCAGATTGGTGTGGTCCATGTAGAAGGATGTCACCAATTCTTGATGAGTTCGCACGTGAAAATCCAAACGTTAAAGTTGTTAAAGTAAATGTTTCAAATAGAGGAGCGATACTAGGAAAATATGGTATCAGAGGATTGCCAACATTAATAGTTTTCCAAGGTGGCAGTGAAATAAGAAGAGGAGTAGGTGCAAGAACAAAAGCAGGACTACAAACATTAGTTAGATAGGTGAAAAATGAATAGATGCAAATGGGCAATGAATGTAAATGAAATATATACAAAATATCATGATGAAGAATGGGGTGAACCTATTCATGATGACAAAAAGCTATATGAAATGCTAATATTAGAATCATTTCAAGCAGGACTATCATGGAGTTGTATATTAAATAAAAGAGAGAATCTTAGAAAAGCATTTGATAATTTTGATATGAATAAAATTATCAATTACGATGAAACAAAAATTCAAGAATTACAAAATAATGCAGGAATTATTCGAAACAAATTAAAGATAAAAGCCACAATAAATAATTCTAAAATATTTAAAGAAATACAAAAAGAATATGGAAGTTTTGATAAATATATCTGGAGTTTTACAAATAATGAAACTATATATGAATTAGATAAAGTAAGTTCAGAACTATCAGATTCAATTTCAAAAGATTTAAAGCAAAGAGGAATGACCTTTGTTGGAACAATAATAATTTATTCATATTTACAAGCAGTTGGAATTATAAATTCACATGAACCTCAATGCTTCAAACACTACAAAATATAGATTAATAATAAAAAAGGAATGGTTTTAAGCCATTCCTTTTAAATTGTTAAAATCGCATTTCTAGCTAACTCATCACATCTATTATTGTATTTCACATTTGAATGACCCTTAACTTTATTAAAAGTAACATTGTGAAGTTTAGTTAGATTAAGTAATTCAAGCCATAATTCCTTATTTTTAACAGGTTCCTTTTTAGAATTAACCCAATTATTTTTAATCCAATTATTAATCCAATCTTTTTCAAAACAATTAACAACATAGGCGCTATCACTATAGATATTAACATTACAAGGCCTTTTAAGAGCTTTAAGGCCCTCAATAACAG
>CAURYI010000079.1:0-4140 GCA_963529075.1 uncultured Eubacteriales bacterium | reverse complement strand
GGCTGCACTCTACCAACTGAGCTATCCAGGCGTTTGTAATTTGTAGTGACATTATATAATTTAAGAAAATAAAATTCAATATGTCTTTGAAAAAAGTATTGGTTATTTGTTTTTTGTCTTAAAATTGACAATTTTACATAAATATAGTAACATAATGTTATAATGTTTAATATTTTTGTTGCCGATTGGCAGAGAGGAATAATATGAAAAAATTTTTAGAAGTAGCAATGAATAAGGGAAATAATAGATATGAGAATGCAATATCTAGACGGAGAAAGATGATTTTCGATACGGATGTTAATTATGCAAAGGGATTCGAATTAGATTATTATCGAATCATGGAATCTAATGCATATAAGAGGCTTAGGAATAAGACTCAACTATTTTTTAGTCCTGTGAACGACCATGTTTGTACCAGGAGTGAACATGTGTTGTATGTATCATCTATAGCTAGGACGATTGCTAATAGATTGGGACTTAATGAAACCTTGTGTAAGGCAATTGCACTTGGACATGACATTGGTCATGCTCCATTTGGGCATGAAGGGGAATCAATCCTAAGCAAGATTGATCGGAAGTATTGTAACAGGTCGTTTTGGCATGAGAAGAATGGGGTTGTGCTTGCTGATTACTTTGAACTGATTATTGGTAGTAAGGGGATGAGTCAGCAACTTAACCTGACATATGCGGTGAGGGATGGTATAATCTCTCATTGTGGAGAGGTGGATGATAATGGTCTTAAACCTAGAGATGAATTTATTAATCTTGAGAGGGACTATGTTAGGCCTAACCAATACGCTCCTTATACATGGGAAGCTTGCATCGTAAAGCTTGCTGATAAGATTTCATACATTATGAGGGATACTGAGGATGCCTTACGCTTAAATGTGTTGACAAAGGAGGAAATTGAGCGGGATTTATTATATTCATTGAAATTAAAATTTAGTGGATACAATAGGGATGTAATTGTTGGTGGGTTAATTAATGATTGTGTTCAAAACTCAAATCCAGAGGATGGAATTAGATTTTCTGGGGAATGGGCTGAGAGATTGGATGCTATAAAGGCGTTTAATACTTCTCGTATTTGCTTTTCAGAGAGAGTAAAAATTAGCAAACCTTATTTTTCACTAATTTTAAATACATTATTTGATTTATATTATGGATTAAATGATGATGGTGTTTTAAAGATTGCCCGCCCAGCGAGGGAATATGGACATGTAGTGCTTGACTTTGTTAAGTGGCTAAAAATTTATTGTTTCAACTTCAAAACTGACTTGGAAGAGATAAATAGCTATGATGACGGAAATGTATATGATTTTAAGAAATTTATTGATTTACAGAGTAGTGAAAGCTATGTTTTTGCTATAATTGAGTACATGTCTGGAATGACTGATAGGAAGGCTATTTCTGAGTATGAAAGGATGATTACATTTTAAATATTTTACTTTAGGGTGCTTGAATAAGCATCCTTTTTATATTTTATAAAAAGGGTTGAATATTTGTAAATGTATGTAAAATGTTGTATATTAAAATGGAAAATAATATTAATGGAGTTTTTATGGAAAAGCTAAATAAAATTTTTAATAGCAGAGTTTTTAAATATTTAGTAATAACTATTATTATGGCTAATTTTTTGTATTGGATGGGGCAGAAAAAAGGATTATTTTCTGATGAAGTATTTTCATATGGTTCATCTAATTATAGGTATGATATTATGTTTAGACCATATGATTATGCTAATGGTATGAATCGAGTAATATTCGAAAATAATTGGATTTCACTCATTAAAGATATTAATGGGGCGAGAGCTAAAGTGAATGAAATTGAGAGTAAACAAAAGCCAATTTGGAAAACGAGGGAAGATGCTAAAGATTATGTGACTGTTGATATAAAGGATGTATTAAGATTTGATATGGTGTATTTTAATCAAGCAATGGATGTTCATCCACCATTGTTTTATATGTTGGTACATTTGGTTAGTATATTCTTTTTTGGAGTTTTTTCAAAATATATTATATTTATAATTAATGTTGCGATTTTTGGTGTTATATTATATTTTTTGAAGAAAATTTTTGATTATTTGGAAATAAAAAACTTTTGGCTTTTGGCGCTAGTTTTTGGGGTTTCTCTTGGAAGTACTACATTGGTGATTTTCCAAAGAATGTATGCCCTAATGTCAATGTTTATGGTTATATATACTTATTTTGCAATAAAAATTATTAATAATGATTTTGAATTTGATAAGAAAAATTGTAGAAAATTATTATGGACAATAGTGCTTGGGGCATTATCCCATTATTATTTTTTAGTATATTTGTTTTTCAGTTTTATATTTATTCAAAGTTTATTGATTTATAGAAAATCTGAAAATGCTAAAAAATATTTTAAAGTTCACTTTTGGTCTGGAATTGTATTTTGTTTATTATTCCCACCGGCAATATATCATATATTCTTCTCATATAGAGGGGTTAGTAGTGTTGGTAATCAAGTTAAGTTATTGGAATTATTTAATACATTAACTGGTTTTAATAAATATGCAATTGTTCTAATTGGTATATCAATATTAATTTTTGCACTAATTAAGAGAAAAGCAATTATTAATTATTTGATTTTTGCTATTTTAATGTTTTTAATTTTGATTAAGTTTAAATCACCCTTTAGTGATGTAAGATATATAATGACTGTTTTTCCGGTATTATTTATACTTATTGCAATGATGGTGAATTCGATTAAAGTTGAAAAAGTAAAATGCTTGTCGGTTTTAGTTATTGTTTTATTAACTATTCTTAATGTAGCATTTTTATTTGTTAACAGGCCTGAATACTTATTTAGTGATTATCCTCAATATATTGAAGTGGCTAATAAGTATCGTGATTTGGACTTTATATTTATTGAAGATAATTGGTATAATCATATCCAAGATATTGAAGAATTTATGATTTATAAAAGAAGTTTAATTTTGAATCATACTTTGGGTGAAGTTAAAGTTTTAGAACAATACCCTGAATTAAAAAATGAAAAAGCGTTTATTGTTAGTATTAATTTTTATTTAAACCAGGAAGAAATAATTAATATGATTAAAGAATATACTGATCATACTAAAATTACTAAATTAATTGAATTAGAAAAGAATAAAAATAATTATAATACAGTTTATTTGTTTGAAAAATAGTAAGATTATGTTATAATATAGATGTATTTTAAATGATGGAGATATAATGGAAAATTTATATAAATATAAAAAAACAATAATATTATTTAATTTATGTATATATATGTTGGCTGGAATAATGGTTGGTGTTTTAGTATGGCAATTTGCTAAATCAATTACTGTTTCTTTAGTATTTGCAATTTTATTATTTATAATTGTCTCTTTTTCGTCAATATATAATGCAGTTAGTAAGGTTAGTGTTGATAATAAAGAAATCGTTTTATATGAGAGAAATAATGTTAAAAGATATAATAGGGATGGTGTAGAATTTAAATTTAGAATGAGTAATTTAAATTATATTTTAATTATTGAATTTGAAGATAATACGCATTATTATGATTGTTCTTTTTTAGGGAAAAAACAATTTATAGAGATTCTAAATAAGTTAAAAATAAATAAAGGAGTATAGGAATGAATTTTGATTTTAATAATACATTGGGAGTGGGATTAAGAGTTTTTGCTTTATTTATTCCAATTATAGTAATTTATACATCGATTCTTACAGTTGCTAATAAGAAATTAAATTTTTTACAAAAATTAGGCATAATTATAATGAAAGTAATTGCAGGACTTGGTTTGTTGTTCTTTTTAACTAATTATGTTTTTGCAAATTAATTTTAGAAAGCATGTGCTGTAATGTACATGCTTTTTTTGGAGAAGTGGAATGGAGAGAATTGATAAATTTATTACGAATCATACTGCATATTCTAGAAGCGAATTTAAATTATTGATTATTAAAAAAAGAGTTTTTGTTAATGATGAAGTTATTAAGAAATCGGATATTAAGATTGATGAAAATTTGGATATTATTAAAATTGATGGAGAAATAATTAAATCTCAAAAATATGTATATTTGATTTTAAATAAACCAATTGGGTATGTTTCTGCAACTAAGGATGGCAGGGATAAAACTGTACTTGATTTAGTTC
>CAURYI010000078.1:0-4310 GCA_963529075.1 uncultured Eubacteriales bacterium | reverse complement strand
TGTCAGAATACATGGAATCACATTCAACAGCTAAACTAATAGGTGCTCCTCCAGGATATGTAGGATATGATGAAGCAGGGCAATTAACAGAAAAAGTAAGAAGAAAACCATATTCAGTAATACTATTTGATGAAATTGAAAAAGCACATCCAGATGTAATGAATATAATGCTTCAAATCTTAGATGATGGAAGATTAACAGATTCACAAGGAAGAATCGTAAACTTTAAAAATACTGTAATCATAATGACTTCAAATATTGGTGCACAAAAAATAACAGATAAAAAGCCATTAGGATTTAAAGCAACAAAAGAAGAAGCAGAAAAAGAAAATGAAACAATAAAATCAGAGGTTATGGCAGAATTAAAACGTGATTTCAAACCAGAATTCTTAAATCGTATTGATGAGATAATTGTATTCCATAAACTAACAGAAAAAGAAGAAGGAAAGATTTTTGATTTATTAATAAATAAAGTAATAGAAAGAATGAAAAAACAAGGAATTACAATAAAAGTTGATAAAAAGGCAAAAGATTTAATAATCAAAAAAGGAATTGATACAAACTATGGAGCAAGACCATTAAAAAGAGCAATCCAAACAATGGTTGAAGATAACATAGCAGATGCAATGCTTGATGGAAAAATAAAAACAGAAGCAACAATCTCAGCAGATAATGATAAAATTGAAGTAAAAGTATAGGACTGATTTATTCTAAGCAGAAGGAGCGAGTTGACAAACTCGCTCTTTTTGCAATTTATTTTGGTATTATAAAATATAAATATATAATTGCAATAATAAAATATGATTGCTATAATAAAATAGAATTCAAAAGAAAAAAGGATGGACTAAATTGTAATATTACTAGTATTTATCGTTCTTTTAATAGCATCAGTAGTAGCACAAATGCGAGCAGTAGGAATCAAAGTTACTGATTTTTGGTCATTCATAAATGCAAATCAAGAGCTTGATAGCTTATATGAATTTTCAAAAAGATATACCAAAATGACGCCACAGCAACAAGTAATCTATTTAGGTGAAGCAGAAAAAATGTTTGCAGCATTTGATAAAATTCCACAAACAGTATGGGAAGATGATCATGATAAATATGAAGCCGTACTAGATACATACAAAGATATAAGAGTTATGCGTTGGAATGAGCTTCATCAAGATCAAGACGATGAAGAGGAAGATGAATAAATGAATGATAAAAAAATTACAGAAAGAACAATAAAAAATAATAAGAAAGAAACCATGCAAAAAAGAATCTTTCTATTATATATTCCAGGAACAATTGCAATCGCATTTGCAATTGCTTATGTAATGACGCAAAATATGACATTTTTGTGGCTATTTGGATTATTTTCTTTTATAACAATTTTTGGAATAGATGGAAATACAAAGGTATGTGAAAACTGCCATAAATGGGGAAGTGTAAATTGGACTTTGGAAAAAGGAAAAGAAGAAGTACAAGAGATAATCACTGAAAATGCTTTTGGAAAACGACAAAAAACATACAAAAAAACAAAATATAATAACAAAATAGGAATATGTAAATGTTGTAAACACAAAACAATCAAAGAGACAAAACAAAGAATATAAATAATAAAAAAAAGATAGTTACTTAAAATACTATCTTTTTTTATATGAAAAAGTATACAAAAAAACAACAGATTACAAAAATATTACAAAAATAATACATTTTTTACTATTTTATGTTTACAAACTAAAAAAAAGGTGCTATACTTTAGATATTGACACAAAGAGGAATGATACACAAACGAAAATTTAGGAGGAACATAAATGGAAAAAAATTATTTAGAGAACAACAGTCTGACTTTAATAGGTAAAATTACTGATGATAAAATATTTAGTCATGAGATTTACAGCGAAAAGTTTTATACAGTAAATGTAAGCGTACCAAGATTAAGTGGAAATGCAGATCTAATACCAGTAACAATCTCAGAAAGATTGTTTAAAGACAGTGATTTAATTGTAGGAAGAAACGTAAAAGTAGAAGGACAATTCAGATCATACAATAGTTATGAAAAAGAAAAAAATAGATTAATATTAACAGTATTTGCAAAATCAATTGAATTTATTGAAGACGAAATTGATAATATTGAATCAACACAAGGAATTGCAACAAATGAAGTAGAGTTAATTGGATATATATGTAAGCCACCAATTTATAGACAAACACCATTTGGAAGAGAAATAGCAGATGTATTATTAGCAGTAAATAGAGCATATAATAAATCAGACTATATTCCATGTATAACATGGGGAAGAAATGCAAGATTCTGTTCAGAAATGACTGTAGGAACAGAAGTTAAAATTATAGGTAGAGTTCAATCAAGAAACTACGAAAAGAAATATGAAGATGGTACTGTAGAACAAAGAATAGCATATGAAGTATCAGTAGCAAATCTTGAATTAATAAATAATGAAGAAAATCAAGCAGAAGAAAAAGAAATAGAAGAGTAAATAGAACAAATTTAATATATTGGAAAAAATGAGGAGCTTGAAAATATGAGAGCTCCTTTCTTTTGCAATTTATTGACTTTTGAGACAATTGACTTTATAATAAAAAGGTATAATATACAAGGAGGAAAGTTATGGGTGAAGTAATAGTCATCACATCTGGTAAAGGAGGAGTTGGTAAAACAACCACAACAGCAAATCTTGGCTCTGCATTAGCAATGCGTGGAAAAAAAGTAGTTTTGCTAGATACAGATATTGGCTTGAGAAACCTAGATGTTGTAATGGGATTGGAAAATAGAATCGTATACGATATTGTAGATGTTATCGAAGGAAAATGTAAATTAAGACAAGCTTTAATAAAAGATAAAAGATTTACAGATTTATTTTTGTTGCCCGCAGCCCAAACTAGAGATAAAGACGCAATAAATGAAGATGAAATGATTAGATTAACTCAAAGATTAAAAGAAGAGTTTGATTATATAATTGTAGACTGTCCAGCTGGAATTGAACAAGGATTTAAAAATGCAATATCAGGAGCAGATAGAGCTATAGTTGTAACAAATGCAGAAATTTCATCAATTAGAGATGCTGATAGAATTATAGGTTTATTGGAATCATCAAACATTAGAAATCCTGAATTAATAATAAATAGAATTAGACCCGATATGGTAAAAAGAGGCGAAATGATGGACGTTGAAGATATATTAGATTTATTATCAATAGATTTAATAGGTGTAGTACCAGAAGACGAAAATATCATCACTCAAACAAACAAAGGTGAGCCAGCAGTAGCTAATAAAAAAGCAGCTTCAGGAAAGGCATATATCGAAATAGCTAGAAGAATTTTAGGTGAAAATGTAGAGATTACAATTCCTGGAAGAAAAAAAGAATCGTTCTTTAGTAGAATATTCAAAAATAAATAAACTGAAAATATGGAGGAAGAAATGTTCTATTTCAATAAATTTTTTAAAAAGAATGAAAACACAAGCGAAGAAAAAGGCAAAGTAAAAAATAAGGAACACGCAAAAGAAAGATTACATTTAGTATTAATGCAAGATAGAGCAAATGTTTCAGCTGACTTTTTAGATATGATGAGACAAGAAATTATAGATGTAATAAAGAAATATGTTAATATAGATGATAAAGAAATAGATGTAAAATTAACAAACAAACAAAATAGCGATGGAACAGTAGGCGCTCCAGCATTATATGCCAATATTCCTTTTAAAAGTGTAAAAAGTGAAATAAAACTTGAAATAAATAAGGAAGAAAACACAAAACAAAAAGCAAAAAAAGAAAAAATCGAAGCTGAAGTAAAAGCACAAATCGCAGACGAAAAAAAGAATGAAGAAATAGAAAAAAAGACTTCTAAAAAAACAGAAAAGAAACAAGTAGAACCAGTAGAAAAAAAGAAAAAAGCAGAAAAAATTGAAACTCCTAAAACAAGTAAGTAATTTGTTTAATTAATATACAAAGGAGATAAAATTGAAAAAGAGATTAAGTAAAAATATTGAATGGATAATACTAATAGCCACAGTATTATTGTCAATAATAGGATTGTTTGCAATTTATTCAGCAACAGCAAGTACTAAACATGAAGAATTTTATAAACAATTAATGTGGCTAGGAATAAGTCTTCCAGTAATGATTGCATTAATAATAGTCGATTATGATCAATTAGCAAAAGCAGTCCCAGTTCTTTATGGAATCAGTTTGTTATCACTTGTAGCAGTATTATTTACAAAGCCAATAGGAGGAGCAACCAGCTGGTTTGTAATAGGAAGCATATCAGTACAACCATCAGAATTTTCAAAAATAATATTCATAATA
>CAURYI010000077.1:0-4333 GCA_963529075.1 uncultured Eubacteriales bacterium | reverse complement strand
TACCTGAGCCTTTAATAAGTAAAGAAGGAATAAAAATAAAAGATTTAAAAAACCCTAAAAAAAAGATGAGTAAATCCGATGAAAACCCAAATGGTGTTATTACGATGTTAGATAGTAGAGAAGACATTATTAAAAAAATAATGTCAGCAACTACTGATTCAGAAAAATCTATTAAATATGATGAAGAAATAAAACCAGGAATTTCAAATTTAATGAATATTTGTATAGCATTGACAGATGAAACTATTGAAAGTTTAGAAATTAAATTTTCAGGAAAAAGTTATGGAGATTTTAAAAAATATACTGCTGAAGTTGTTGTAAATAAATTAGAAAAAATACAAAAAAAATATTATCAATTATTAGGTAGTAGAGAATTAGATGAAATACTTGATAATGGAATAAAAAGAAGTAAGGAATTAGCCAAAATAAAATTTAAGGTTATGAAAGACAAAATGGGTCTAAAAAGATGATATAAGAATTATTAAAGAAATATTAGAAAATAAAAATACTATACTATATTTTTATAATGAATATTGAAAAGAAAGAAGTAGATAAGAATGGAACTAAAAGTTATGTATTTTGTTCATGGAACAACAGTTGATAATGTTGCTGGGAAATGTAGTGGATGGAAACAAGTAGAATTAACAGACTTAGGAAAAGAAAGAGCGATATAGCTAGGAAAGATACAAAAGGATATAAATTTTGATGTAATATTTACATCTGATTTAATAAGAGCAATTGATTCAGCTAGTCTTGCATTTCCTAACATAGATCATATTCAAGATAAAAGATTAAGAGAATGTAATTATGGTGATTTTGATGGAAAAGATAAATCTTTAGTTATATATGAAGACCACATTTATGAACCATTTCCAAATGGTGAATCTTTAAAAGATGTAGAAAAAAGAGTTAGTGAATTTATAAAATATTTAAAGGAAAATTATCAAGATAAAAAAGTAGGGGTAATAGCTCATAGAGCCACTCAATTAGCATTTGAAGTTTTAACTAAAAAAATATCTTGGGAAAAAGCTAATAAAAATGATTGGAGAAAAACAAATTCATGGTAACCAGGGTGGGAATATATAATAAAATAAAAAAGAGAACTTTAAAAAATAGTTGAAGCAATTAATATTAAGAGATTATTCAAGAGATAAAAGAATTGACTACATTTAGTTGACACATACAGATATGAAATAACCAAAACCTTTGTTTGACAAACATTTATTTTTATGTTATAAATTTAGTAACATAAATTTGGAGGTTATTTATAAAATGAATAAATCTAGACGTGATGCAAATGGCTTAAATAAGAGAGAAAGATCAATATTAAAAGCAATACAAGAAGGAATAATTGATAATGGATATCCACCATCAGTTAGAGAACTTTGTAAAAAAGTAGGATTAAGTTCAACAGCAACAGTGCAAGGATATCTTAATACTTTAGAAGAAAGAGGATATATTTTAAAAGAAAATCAAAAAGGTAGAACATTAAGATTATTAAAAGATTATAAAGGTGAAGCAATCATAGCAGAACAAACATCTATAAAACAACCTGACAAAGAATATTATTCAAGTAGAGAGATGGTAAGCGTTCCTGTAATAGGCAAAATCACAGCAGGACAACCAATACTTGCAGTAGAGAACATTACAGATACATTCCCAATTCCAATAGATTTTGTAGGAAATTCAGAAAGCTTCATGTTAACAGTATCGGGCGAAAGCATGATAGAAGCAGGAATATTTGATGGAGATTACATCTTGGTAAAAAAACAAAATGTTGCACAAAATGGACAAATAGTAGTAGCATTAATTGATGATTCAGCAACAGTAAAAACTTTCTATAAAGAAAAAGACCACATAAGATTACAGCCAGAAAACAGCTCAATGGATCCAATTCTAGTTCCAGATTGCCAAATATTAGGCAGAGTAGCAGGCGTATTTAGAAAAATGTAAAAGAGGGAAAATATATGCATAAAGTTTTTAAATATATAATAATATTTATAATAGTTTATTTCAGCGTAAACATATTAACATATCTAATAATGAGATCAACAAGATCAAATAAAACAGTGGAATTAAATATTCCAGGTAATTCACCATCAATTCAAATCACACAAGCAAGAGGATCAACAGAAGGTGGAATAATTAGAGGAAAGATAACAAATAATTCAAATCAAGAAATTATGGACACATTCTTAAAATTAAGATTCTTCTCAAAAAGAGGAGTTGAAATGGGAAATCAATACATAACTATAAAGAGTCTAAAACCAGGAGAAACAATGGAATTTATCGCAGACTACAGTTATAGAATGGTTGATAGAATAACAGGTGAATTAATGACAAAAGAAGCATTAATTGGCGAAATAAACAAAGCAACAAACAATGGAAAGAGTAATGATAAATTTAATTTCAGCAAACTGGATTTATCAAAAGTAGATCCAAGAAACATCGATTGGACCAAATTAGACCCAAGAAATATCGATTGGCAAAAACTAGATCCAAGAAATATAGATTGGAGCCAATTTGTAAACGGCAGTAGAATAAATACAACATTCATAGTGGATTTCTTCGGAAATAAAGTACAAATAAGCCCAGCAATAATATTTGGAGCAATAGTACTTACAGGAATGTATGCAATATTTTAATAAAAGGCAAAAAAATAGAGGAGATTTAATTAAAAATCTTCTCTTTTTTATTTGTTAATAACATTAGAATTAAAGTTTTGATTAGTAAGTTCTTGATAACAACTTCGACATAAAGCTCCGTATTCCTGATCTCCGATAATAATTTCAGAATCCTTATTACCAGCTTTATAATAAGTATAAATTGCCTCATCACATTTACAATTATCACAAATAGAAGTAAGTAGCTTAATATTATCAGCAATTGCTAAAAGTTCAGGCATTTTGCCAAAAGGTTTTTTCTCAGAAGTAAGATTTAAACCAGATATAAAGAATTTTTTGCCATTGTCAGCCATTTCTTGAATAACTGAAACATCGCCTTTAAGAAATTGAAATTCATCAATGAAATAAGCATCAACATCGTATTTTTTTAAGTCAGCAATTCTCTTAATAAGCACAGCAGGAATATTTATACCATTTCTAACAGCAATGCAATCACCATTTCTAGTATCAATAAGTGGTTTGAACATTTGAACACTTCTGCCAGCAATTAACTGTCTTTTATATTCATTAAGAATTTCTTGAGTTTTACCAGATTTCATAGGCCCAGAATAAACATTTATATTACCCATAAATTCCCCCTTATTTATTTTTCACAGTACATGAATGATATAACATCCTACTAAAAATAACAAGTAAAAATCGTCAAAAAATCAAATTTTATTATATGTAATAATGTTGTAAAAATCACAGTGTAATGGTAAAATATTATGGAATTATAATATGGAGGCGACATGTGAAAAAGATAGAGACTATAAAAGGTCTAGAAGATATAATACCAAGAAACAAGATATTTTATAATGAGCCAATGAAGAAAAGAACAACAATGAAAGTTGGCGGATTAGCAGATATATTTGTTGAAGTTGAAAATAAAGAAGACTTAATAAAAATACTAGAGTTAGAAGAAATAAAGAATAAACATATTCCAGTAACAATTATGGGGAATGGATCAAACACATTAGTTAGAGACAATGGAATAAGAGGACTAGTATTAAAATATACTGGCAAAAATATAACAATAGATGAAAAATCAGATGATGAAATATATGTAACAATTGAAACAGGAGCTTTAAACAAAACAGTAGGAACGACAATGTTGAAAAACTCAATAACAGGATTTGAATTTGCAGATGCAATTCCTGGATCTATTGGCGGTGCAGTCGTAATGAATGCAGGTGCATATGGACATGAAATGAAGGACATCATAGTAGAAACAACATATATTGATTTAGAAACATTGAACTTAGTAACAATTAATAATGAACAACATGATTATAGATATCGAAATAGTATATTTGAAAATGGAACAGTAAAATCAATAATACTAGAAACAAAACTAAAGCTAAAAAAAGGAAATCCAGTTGAAATTAAAGCACAGATGGATGAATATATTGCAAAAAGAAAAGAAAAACAACCACTAGAATACCCAAGTCTAGGCAGTACATTTAAGAGAGGCGAAGGATTCATTACATCACAAGTCATAGATGATGCAGGACTAAAAGGATACCAAGTTGGTGGAGCAATGGTATCAACAAAACATGCTGGATTCGTTATAAATTATGACAATGCAACATGTGAAGATATTTTAGCAGTAATAGAACATGTGAAGAAAACAGTATTTAATAAATTCGGCTTTGAAATAAAGCCAGAAG
>CAURYI010000076.1:0-4335 GCA_963529075.1 uncultured Eubacteriales bacterium | reverse complement strand
TTGGTCTAATCTTAAATTAGAAAGGAAAATAAATGTTTAAATTACATTCTGAATATAAACCAACAGGTGATCAGCCACAAGCAATAAATCAATTAGTAAAAGGGATTGAAGAAGGAAAGAAATTTCAAACATTACTTGGAGTAACTGGATCAGGAAAAACTTTTACAATGGCAAACATAATTGAAAAAACACAAAAGCCAACATTGGTATTGGCACATAATAAAACATTGGCAGGACAATTATATAGCGAATTTAAAGAATTTTTTCCTGAAAATAATGTAGAATATTTTGTAAGTTTTTACGACTTTTATCAACCAGAAGCGTATGTACCAGTATCAGATACATATATAGAAAAAGATGCACAAATTAATGATGAAATAGATAAACTAAGACATTCAGCGACAGCGTCATTATTTGAGACAAGAAATACAATAATCGTAGCATCAGTATCATGTATATATGGATTGGGAGATCCGATTGATTATGAAAACATGATTATATCATTAAGAACAGGAATGATAAAAGATAGGAACGAATTATTAAAAAAATTAATAAAATTACAATATACAAGGGATGACTTAAGTTTAAAAAGAGGAACATTCAGAGCCAGAGGAGATGTAGTAGAAGTATTTCCATCAACAGAAGGAGAAACAGGAGTAATAAGAATAAGTTTTTGGGGTGATGAAATTGAAAGGATGGATCAAGTCAACTCAGTAACTGGAAAAGTAGAAGGTGAAAGAAAGCATATAATGATTTTCCCAAACTCACACTACGTAACAACCGATGAAAAAATGAACAAAGCCATATCAACAATAGAAGAAGAGTTGAAAGAAAGAGTCAAATATTTTAAAGAAAATAACAAATTAATAGAAGCACAAAGAATTGAAGAAAGAACAAACTTTGATATTGAAATGATGAAAGAAACAGGATTCTGCCAAGGTATAGAAAACTATTCTAGACATATAAGTGGAAGAGAACCAGGAAGTACACCATATACATTATTCGATTACTTTCCAGACGACTATTTATTATTAATAGACGAATCACACGCAACAATACCACAGGTTAGAGCAATGTATAATGGAGACAGAGCAAGAAAAGAATCATTAGTAAACTATGGATTCAGATTACCATCAGCATTTGACAACAGACCATTAAAGTTTCAAGAGTTTGAAGAAAGAATCAATCAATGTATATTCGTTAGTGCAACACCTGGAGATTATGAAAAAGAACACACAGAAGCAACAGTAGAACAAATAATAAGACCAACCGGACTATTGGATCCAAAAATAGAAGTAAAACCAATAGATATTCAAGTAGATGATTTAATTGAACAAATCAATGAAAGAACTAAAAAAGGTGAAAGAGTATTAGTAACAACACTTACTAAAAAAATGGCAGAAGATTTAACAGGATATTTAAAAAATATTGATATAAAAGTAAGGTACATGCATTCAGATATTAAAACACTAGAAAGAAGTGAAATAATAAGAGATTTAAGATTAGGAAAATTTGATGTATTAGTTGGAATAAACTTATTAAGAGAAGGACTAGATATTCCGGAAGTATCATTAGTAGCAATACTTGACGCAGACAAAGAAGGATTCTTGCGCTCAGAGCGTTCACTAATTCAAACAATAGGACGTGCAGCAAGAAACACAGACGGAAAAGTAATTATGTATGCGGATGAATTAACCGATTCAATGGAAAAAGCAATAAAAGAAACAAACAGAAGAAGGGAAATTCAAGAAAAGTATAATAAAGAACACAACATTACTCCAAAAACAATAAATAAAGCGGTAAGAGAATCAATAAGAGCTACATATCAAGTAGCAGAAGACTCTGCAGAATACAAAATGGAAGCAGGAGAAACATTACAGCAAACAATAGACAGATTGACACAGGAAATGATTAAATTTGCCAATGAACTTGATTTTGAAAATGCAGCTAAAATAAGGGATAAAATAAAAGAATTAAAAGCCTGAATATGTTGAAAAAATAAGAAGATAATAGTAAAATCAATATATGCAAAGGAGAAAATATGGAATTAATAGATTTATTAAAAAAATATGAAATACGCGATGAAAAAAGGATGTTAAAATACATCAGAGAAATGATTAATTACATTATTATAGAAAAACAAAATAATTCAAATTTTTCCGAAGAAGAAAAATTAAAGAATATTATATATTTATATGAATTTTGTAGATCAATTGAAAGATTAACAAACAAAAGAATAAAAAGAGAAGATTTGCTAGAAAAGTTAAAAAACAAGATTTTAGTACAAGAGTTGCCAGAAGATATAACAAAAGCAAGAAAACAAATGTACCAATATTTGTTGCAAATAGCAGAAGTAAATACAGTGCCAACAGAGGATTTACAATTAGAGCAAGTAATTCACATGATAAGAGATACAATCTATATTAATTCATATATAAACGAAGATATAGACATCAAAACATTTAATGAAGAATTAAGAAAAATAAGAATAACAATGAAAACCGCTGACTTTATTGTATTCAAAGGTGTATATAATTATGAATTCAATCCAGAAAAAAGTATTTACAGAGTATTTACACACAATAAATTTAATAATCAAATAGAAAAATATATAATAAGAGAACTTTTAAATGAAGTTAAAGATGATTCATTAGAAAAAGCACAAGATGATTCAGAATCATGGGTTGCTAATAGTATATTTGCATCATTACAAAAAGATAAAATGATTGCAAAATTCTTAACAAAATCCTATAAAATAATTAATAGATTAGAAGAATATAATCACAATGGAAAAAGCGTAGACATGCTACATTTCATAGAAGACAATCTAGAATTCTATAGTAAAGCAAAAGAAATTTTAAAAATAGAAGTTCAAAGACAAAATTATGAATATGAAGAAATAATAATGCAAGCCGAAAGAGAAGCTAACAGTATAAAGAACAGTAAAGAATTAAAGAAAATCACTGATTCAGACTTAGAAACAATATTAGAAAAAATAAAATTAATATTAACTCAAAATGGAAAGCAAGCATTAAAAGGAATTCTTCAAAAAGAAGAAAGACAGGAAAGATTTAAAGATTTAATATTTAAAGCATTCCCGGTTGAATCAAAAAATATTTGCCAATTAAGATATGAAGTTGAAAGCAGTTTAAACGATAAAGAAACATTGAACAAGATTAGAAAAGAATTAGATTCGCAAATAGATCTATTAATAAAGAAATAGGAGGTACAAATGAGAAGCAGAGATTATGGAATAGCGTATGCAGAAGTTTTAAGTATATTAGAGCAAGTTCCAAGAGAGTACTATGAAAAAGTTCCAATGGAATTATATAAATTGTTTAATGAAAATCAAAAAAGAGGTTATTTCTTTGAATATGACCCAAAGAAATCATTGGATGAACAAAATGTATCACAATTAGCTAAAAATATAATTGCAATATTGTATGAAGATTATTGGGACGAAACACTAAATGAATTAAAAATATGTTTAATAAAATAAGAATTAGGATGGGAATTCAAAACATTGAAATTACAATGAAAATATAGTATAATTGAAAAGAATTTCTATTGAAATAAGGAGAAGTGGTATGCAATTTTTATACTTTTTACAACAGGCTTTAGTATGGCTAATAACGATATATTGGATATATCAATTAGTAATAAGTCTGTTCGCATTAGTAAAAATTAAAGATAAACCATATATTGTTGATAAAAAGCATAAATTTTTAGCAATAATACCAGCACATAATGAAGAAGCCGTTGTTGGTAGCTTAATTACCAGCTTGCAAGATCAATCATATGATAGTATAGATTATGATATATTTGTAATAGCAGATAACTGTACTGACAAAACAGAAGAAATAGCAAGAGAAGCAGGAGTAAATGTTTTTGTAAGAACAGAAACAGACCCTGCTAAAAAGACAAAAGGTGCAGTATTACAAGTATTTTTAAATACAATATTAAATAATCCAGAAGCAGATTATGAAGCATTCTGTATTTTTGATGCAGATAATGTTGTGGATAGACATTTTTTCACGGAAATGAATAAACATCTATGCCAAGGAGAAGAAGTTGTACAAGGATATAGAGATATTAAAAATCCAGATGATAGTTGGGTATCAGCAGGATATGCTATATTTTATTGGACAATGAATAGATTTTATCACTTAGCACGTTATAATGCAGGTCTATCACCATTGATAAACGGAACAGGATTCATGGTAAAAATGTCAGCAATCAGAGATGAAGGATGGAAAACAAAGACATTAACAGAAGATATAGAGTTTTCATTAAAAACAATAATCAAAGGAAAGAAATTAGGTTGGGCAACAACAG
>CAURYI010000075.1:0-4388 GCA_963529075.1 uncultured Eubacteriales bacterium | reverse complement strand
CTATATGCAGAAGGTCAAAGAAGATATGTAGAAAGTTTATCATCATATGCAAGACAATTCTTAGGAATAATGGATAAACCCAAAGTAGAGTCAATTGAAGGACTATCACCAGCAATCTCGATAGATCAAAAAACAACATCGAAAAATCCACGTTCAACAGTAGGAACAGTAACCGAAATATATGATTATCTACGTTTGTTATATGCAAGAGTAGGAACACCATATTGTCCAAACTGTGGAATTAAGATAGAAAAACAATCAATAGATCAAATAGTAGACGACATAATGAAATTAGAACAAGGAACAAAGATTCAAATATTAGGACCAGTAGTTCGTGAGAAAAAAGGTGAATATAAAAAAATATTTGAAGAATATCAAAAAGAAGGATATGTACGTGCAAGAGTAGATGGTGAAACGGTAGAATTATCAGATGATATAGAACTAGATAGAAAAAAGAAACATACAATCGAAATTATAATAGATAGATTGGTAATAAAAGAAGACATTAGAGCAAGACTTACCGAATCAGTAGAAACAGCACTAAGAATAGCTAATAATCTGGTAATTGTAGATGTTGTAGGCAGTGAAGAAAAATTATATAGTGCAAACTACGCTTGTCCACAATGTGGATTTAGTATAGAAGAGCTAACACCAAGAATGTTTTCATTTAATAATCCAATGGGAGCATGTCCAGAATGTACAGGAATAGGTTATTTACAAAAAATGGACGAAGATTTATTAGTTCCAGATAAAGAGGCAACACTATATGATGGAATCAAACTATATGGATCAAGCACTATGAAAAAAGGTGATACAATCGCTCAAATGTATTTTGAATCAATAGCAAAAATAAAAGGAGTAAAAATAAAAGACCTACCACGCTCATTCATGGATAAAATCATGTATGGAACAGGCGATGAAGAAATAGATTTTGTATATAAATCATCAACAGGAACACATCATAACACAGCACCATTTGAAGGAATAATTCCAACATTGGAAAGACGTCACCGTGATACAAAATCTGCAGGAATGATGCAATGGTATGAAATGTATATGACAGAACAAGAATGCAGTGCATGCCATGGAGCAAGATTAAAGCCAGAAGTTTTAGCAGTAAAAGTAGGAACACTAAATATTAAAGAATTGACAGATATGCCAATCAGAAGTATTAAAGAATATTTGTTAAGTCTAGAATTATCAGAAAAAGAAGAAATGATAGCATCACAAATTATGCAGGAGCTATCAAAAAGATTGCAATTCTTAATAGATGTAGGATTGGATTATTTAACACTATCAAGAAGTGCAGGAACACTATCAGGTGGTGAGTCACAAAGAATAAGGTTAGCAACTCAAATAGGTAGTGGACTAACAGGAGTAATGTATATCTTAGACGAGCCATCAATAGGACTACATCAAAGAGACAATAATAGATTAATAACAACTTTGAAAAAACTAAGAGACCTAGGAAACTCAGTAATCGTAGTAGAACACGATACAGATACAATGTACGCAGCAGATCAAGTAATAGATATAGGACCAGGAGCAGGAGTTCATGGAGGATATGTTCTAGCACAAGGAACAGCAGAAGAAATAGCTAAATCAGAAAACTCGATTACAGGAAAATATCTAAGTGGTAGAATGCAAATAGCAGTTCCGAAAAAACGTAGAAACTTAACAGGAAAATACTTAGAAATCGTGGGAGCAACAGAGCATAATCTAAAAAATGTAACAGTTAAATTCCCACTAGGAAACTTTATATGTGTAACAGGAGTATCAGGTTCAGGAAAATCAACATTAATAAATGATGTACTATATAAAAATATATACAAAGAACTTAATAACTCAACAATGAAAGTTGGAAAATGTAAGACACTAAAAGGATTACATCACATAGATAAAGTAATAAATATAGATCAATCACCAATAGGGAGAACACCACGTTCAAATCCAGCAACATACACTGGAGTATTTGATTTAATCAGAGATATATTTGCAACAACAAATGAAGCAAAAATGAGAGGATATCAAAAAGGAAGATTCTCATTCAATGTTCCAGGAGGACGTTGTGAAGCATGTAATGGTGATGGAATAATCAAGATAGAAATGAACTTTTTATCAGATGTATATGTACCATGTGAAGTATGTAAAGGAAAACGCTATAATCACGAAACATTGGAAGTAAAATATAAAGGCAAATCAATTGCAGACGTTTTAGATATGACAGTTGAAGAAGCGGTAACATTTTTTGAAAATGTCCCAAGAATAAAAAATAAAATTCAAACATTAAAAGAAGTAGGATTAGGATATATAAAACTAGGACAAAGTTCAACAACACTATCAGGTGGAGAAGCGCAAAGAGTTAAGTTAGCAACAGAATTATCAAAAACTCAAACAGGAAAAACACTATATATTTTAGACGAACCAACAACAGGACTACATATAGATGATGTTCACAGACTAGTGGACATACTACAAAAATTAGTTGATAAAGGAAACACAGTACTAACAATAGAGCATAATCTAGACTTAATAAAAACAGCAGACTACATTGTTGATCTAGGACCAGAAGGTGGCGAAAAAGGTGGACAAATAATAGCAACAGGAAAACCAGAAAAAATCTGCAAAGAACCACTAAGCTATACAGGTCAATACCTAAAAGACTATTTAGAAATTTAAAATAAAGAGGACAAACATGGAAAATATCGTAATAGGAATTGAAGGCGATGTTGCATCAGGAAAAACAACAATATGTAAAGAATTAATAAGCATAGTGCCAAATTCCATATTTATAGATGCAGGAAGTATATATAGAGGAATCATGCAAGCATTAAAACAATCAAATAATGAAAATTTACCAAATGATCCCTATGAATTAATGAGAAATTTACAAGTAGAGTTTAAAATAGAAGATAGAGCAACAGTAATATACATTGCAGGAAACAAAATATCTGATGAAGAAATATATTCAGCATCAAATGCCGAAAAAGTAAGTAAATTTGCTCGAAATGTAAATAATGAAAATTTATATAAATTTGCACGTGAAATAATTAAATCATTTAAAGAATATAATATAATAATTTCAGGAAGAGGATTACAATACATATATCCAGAAATGACAAAACATATATTTATAAAATGTGACTTAGAAGAAAGAGTATCAAGAAGATATAATCAATATGGACAAAAATACTCAAAAGATGAAATAAGAAAAATGATTATTGAGCGTGATCAACTACATGAACAAAGTGGATTCAACAAACAAGGAGAGAACACAATAATTGTAGATGTAACAAATTATAAAACTGCATCAGAAGCGGCAAATCACATATTAACATTAATGTAAACCAAAGATAAGGAGAAAATTATGAAATCAATTATAGATAAAATCATAGATCAAATTGAAGAATACAAAGTGGATATTATGGATTTAGCCATAAAAGAAAAATTACCAAACTTTTCAGTGGAAAAGATTAAAGAAATTATAATTGATTACAAAAATAAGAAAAAACAAGCAACAAAGCAAAATCAAATAGCCATAACAAACGGTAATCCATATACAACAGCTATTCTACTAATGGAAGCAATTTCATCAGAATCAAAAATTACAATATATAATCAAAACAATCTAAATAAATTAAATCAAAAAATATTGGATATAATAGCTGGCGAAATTGATATAAAGATAGAACCAGAATTAGTAAATAAGCTAGAAATTAGCGATTTAGAAGAAAGAGCAAAAAGCACAAAAAACAATAAATTACTAGTAATAGACGATATTGAAAAATGTGAATTATTTAAAGTTATAGGATTATCAGTAGAAAATATGCAAATTTTATCAATAAATATGTATGTAGATACAGAAGAATTGAATTCAATAAAAAATGCAATGATTGAATATTGTAACAAAAACTACATAAAAATGACATTATTTGACTCGCATTCATCAAAGGATAATGAAGAATTAAAAGAATCGGATAAATTAAAGGAAATAACAACAAAATTAATAGAAACAAATATAGAAAACAATTCAAGCAGAGCAACAATAATATTGACAAAAAACGAAGAAAGTTATAAAAAACTACAAGAAAAATTTAAAAACGAAAAGATATATATAAATATGAACCCATTTGACACAATAGAACAAGATTTAGCAAAACAAATTATAATGAATGTCAACAAAATATAGACTTTTAAACTTCCTTGTGATATTATTCAACTATAATAAAAAGGAAAAAAATTTATATATACATGGAAAGGAAAGCAAATGAAATTATTTAAGGGGTACAGCGAAAAAGAAGTAAAAAGAGTAATGCCAATTGTACAAAAAATTAATTCATTTGAAGATGTAATATCAGAATTAACAGATGAAGAATTAAAGGCAAAGA
>CAURYI010000074.1:0-4427 GCA_963529075.1 uncultured Eubacteriales bacterium | reverse complement strand
GTTATTTGATGGAACAGTAAAATCAAATATTATGTATGGAGATAATGGAAAATCAAAAATAACACAAGAAAAAATAGAAGAAGCACTAAAAGTAGCACAGGGCGAAGAATTCGTATTGAAAATGGAAGGTCAATATGATGCAAATATATCACATGGTGGAACAAACATTTCAGGAGGACAGAAACAAAGATTATCAATAGCTCGAGCAATTGCAAGAGATCCAGAAATATATATATTTGATGATTCATTTTCAGCACTTGATTACAAAACAGATAAAATATTAAGAAAAGCCTTAAAAGAATATACTAAAGACGCAACAACATTAATTGTAGCTCAAAGAATCGGAACAATAATGCATGCAGATAAAATTGTGGTATTGGATAATGGAAAATGTGTCGGAATCGCTACACATAAAGAGCTATTAAAAAATTGCGAAGTATATAAAGAAATTGCACTATCACAATTAACAAAGGAGGAATTAGAAAATGCCTAGTAATAGAGGAATACAAACAAATCCAAACGACAAAGCAAAGAATTTCTCTGAATCTATAAAAAGACTATTAAAAGAATTAAATAAATTTAAAATAATGATAATAATTTCAATAATTTTAGCAATATTTAGTTCAATATTTTCAATAATCGCACCCAAAAGGCTAGCAAAATTAGTTGATGAGATATCAAAAGGACTAGTAGTAAATACACAAAATATTCAAGAATTAGAAAAGCAAATATCAATAAGTCAATTACAAAAAAACATAACAATCGATGGAAAAGAAATTAGTATCGAAGATCAAATAAAAACAATGCAAATAATACAAACATTAAATAATAACAATGATGCAAAAGAATTGTATAGCAAGGTTGAGCAATTACCACAATCAGTTCAAGAAATAATCAAACCTAAAATGAATATAGACAATATAAAGAAAATAACTATAGTATTAATAATAATATATATACTAAGCACATTATTTTCATATTTTGAACAATATTTAATGTCAGAGACATCAAACAGATTTGCAGAAGATTTAAGAAAAAGGATTTCAAACAAAATCAACAAACTACCATTAAAATATTTTGATAAAAATCAAACTGGTGATATTTTATCAAGAGTAACAAATGATGTAGATACAGTGGCACAAACACTAAATCAATCATTAGCAACAATGGTATCAGCAATTGTACTATTCTTTGGAACATTGATTATGATGTTTTATACAAACTGGATAATGGCAATAACAGCAGTACTATCAGTAATGTTTGGATTTGCATTCATGGGGTTTGTATTAGCAAAATCTCAAAAATACTTTATAGAAAGACAAACTGAATTAGGAAAGTTAAATTCACATGTTGAAGAAGTATATTCAAACTTAGTAGTAGTAAAAGCATACAATGGCAAAAAAGAATCAACTGAAAAATTTAACACATTAAATCAAAATCTCTATGAAGCAAACAGAAAAAGTCAATTTATATCAGGGTTAATGATGCCAATGATGCAGTTTGTAGGTGATTTTGGATATGTAGCAGTATGTATAGTAGGAGCATTGTTAGCAAGCAGTGGCAAAATTACATTTGGAGTAATAGTTGAATTTATGACTTATGTAAGATTATTTTCATCACCTTTATCACAAATTGCACAAGCATTTACAAGTATGCAATCAACTGCAGCTGCATCAGAAAGAGTGTTTGAATTTTTAGATGAAGAAGAATTACCAGCAGAAGAAGTTAAACATATTTTAAAACCGGAAGAAGTAAAAGGAAAGATATCATTTGAGCATGTTCATTTTGGATATGATGAAAGCAGAGAAATAATCAAAGACTTTACAGTAGAAGCAATGCCAGGACAAAAAATAGCAATTGTTGGACCAACCGGTGCAGGAAAAACAACTCTAGTAAATTTATTAATGAAATTCTATGAAATAAATTCAGGAGATATCAAAATAGAAGGAATAAGTACAAAAGAGTTAAGTAGAGAAAACATTGCATCATTATTTACAATGGTATTACAAGATACATGGTTGTTTGAGGGTACAATACGTGAAAATATTGCATTCAACAGAGATAATTTAACAGATGAAGAAATATTTGAAGTGTGTGATAAAATAGGAATAACACATTTTATCAAATCACTACCAGATGGATTAAATACTCAAATGAATGAAAACGATTCAATTTCGGCAGGACAAAAACAATTAATAACAATTGCAAGAGGAATGCTAGAAAATACACCATTCTTAATCTTAGATGAAGCAACATCAAATGTTGATACAAGAACAGAAGAATTAGTACAAAAAGCAATGGATAAATTAACAGAAGGCAGAACCTCATTCATAATAGCACACAGACTATCAACTATAAAAAATGCAGATATAATATTAGTAATGAATGATGGAAACATCATAGAACAAGGAAACCACGAGGAATTAATGAAAAAAGATAGTTTTTATGCAAAACTATATAATTCACAATTTGAATTATAAAATAATAAAAGACAAGCTCAGTATAAACTGAACTTGTCTTTTTAAATATAATTCATTTTAAATAGGTTCAATACGAATAGCTAAAATACCATATTTTAATTCTTCATTAATTGGATAAATATTATGCAATCTTTCGAGCTTTGTATTCAGACTGTCTGCAGGACCGCATAAATTATAATCGACGTCATTAAACAAATCTTCAAAACTATTATAATGCAGCAAACCAAGAACTTTTACTTTTAAAGTTCTTGAAGATTCAGAAAGACTTTTAAAAATTATATAATCATTTAAATTGATTTTTGCTCTTTTTTCATCAAATAATCGTAATTCAAACTTTTTTATTCCGATAGAAATATTGTCAATAGCTCCATCGTTTAACTTCATTTCATGTACCATAAAAACCTCCAAAGCTAGATTATAATATAAATGAATATTAATCAATATATTTGAGATATTTATTAAACTCTTTTGCAACTATGATAAAAATAATGTATAATAACAGCGAAAAGAGGGAGACATGGAAGCAACATTACAAGCTTTTATAAAAGCATTAAACAATTTTTTAAAACACACAGAATATAAACAATTTAAGATTAGTAATAAACAAATTGTATATTTATTAGAAAATAAATCAGTTATATCAGTATTAATAAAAAAAGATTTAAATAAAAACCATATCATTGTAGAAGAAGTATTCGATACAGATGCAGAAAAATCAGAGTTAGAATATTTTTGTAAAAAATACTACGCAGAATGGGTTACTTTTTTTAGATTTGATGGGACAATTATGCAGGAAAGAGCATTTAAAGGAGTTCCACAATTTGAAACAATCTTAAAAAAAGTACCTGAGTTAGAATTAGAAAAGCGCTACAATGAATGGGAAGGGTTAAATACAGAGTTCACAGTATATAAGCTTGAAGAGTCAAAGAAAAAAGGATATGCATTGATAAAAAGTCAAATGTTTAAAAAAATAGTAAATCCAGATAATATAGAAACAAGGATAATAGAATATATTAGAGAATCAATTAAAGAAAAAAGTTTTTCAAAAGAAAACTATTTAATACATAAAGGATTTATCAATATGATTTTTGATAAAGAATTTGTAGAAATAATTCAAAACAGATACTTAAATAAAATATCTAATAATGAAAAAGAGATAAGATATCAAATTCCTGATTTAACAAAATTTAAAATAGAAGATTGCACAAAGGAAAAAAATGCAATAGATGTATTTGACAAATTGCATAACAAAAAGTTTCTAAGACAGGAAATAACACTTGAAAAACCAGTGTACAAACTTGAAACAAAAGAAATTTTGCCAAAATTTGAAGATAGAAACAAAGAATATTGCTATGCATTAGTAGAATATTTAGATGATCCAGAAAAGCCACTATACTATATTTCAGAAGATTCAGAAATAAAGATAGGAGATATAGTATTAGTTGGATTTGATGGCTATGAAAGACTAGGAAGAGTAATAGAAATAGAATATTATAATTTAGTAAATGTTCCATATCCAATAACAAAAACTAGAAAGATAATAAGTAAAATAGAAGATTTAGCCCAATTAAAAGAATATGGAGTGCCAATACCAGAAGACTTTTTAGAAGAATTTGAAGAAGACGAAGAATTCGAAGAAGACATGGAAGAATTATCAGAGCAAATAAATCAATCTAAAGAAGCATACCACATCATCAAAGTTGCAATAAAAACCAAGGAAGCAGCTCAAGCAATAATAGAAACTTTATATAAGAAACATCTAATAGCATCATCCAAGTTAACAACAACAGAATCAACGTATATATGGAAGAACACTCCAATGAGCGAAGAAAAATATAAATTGGAAATGATATCAAGAGGAGATAAATTAAGTCCAATAAAATATGTGTTAGAAGAATTAAATGATAGAAAAAATGCCAAAATATTTGGAGCAGAAATGAAAAATAT
>CAURYI010000073.1:0-4451 GCA_963529075.1 uncultured Eubacteriales bacterium | reverse complement strand
TTTAATAATACTTCTTTTAAAATCTTTGCCATTTCTATGGCTGGTGAACGTAATACTATTTCTTGAAATTCATTATTATTTCTTGCAATGTTTATTAAATTAATGTATGCACCAAAACTTGTTGCAAATAAACTTATTGGAGCATTAAATTTCTTAGAATATCTATATACAGTATTTATATTGTCTATGCAATTTTCTATTGTTAATTCTTTTCCATCAAGTTTACTTTCTCCATGTGCTGGGAAATCAAATGTTATAACGGCTATATTTTTCAAAATCATTTCTTCTGCTAAATCTTTTATCGTTGAACTTTCTTTGTCTCCACCAAATCCATGGCATGCAATTATAACTTTTTCAATTTTGCTATTTGGCAAAAATACTTTGGAAGGTATTTCATATTTGCTTTCTTTTAAATTAATATATTCTATTTTCATAATACTCCTCTATTTTTTAAAATTTATCCAATATCTTATCCATTATTCCTCTAACTTTTTATAGTATTCTTTAATCCAATCTCTTCTGTTTCCATATTTTCTTTTATAATTTAATGAACCATAAATATATCCGTTTTTAGGTAATATTTCTATCTTTTCAATTTGTTCTTTTCTTATTTCCCAAACGCATCCTTGTAAAACATTACTTTCAGTTGTTATACATCTTTGAAATGTTGTTTCTATTTTGTTGCATATTTCTAAAAATTTATCGTCAGTTCTGTGTGTTTTATATTTATCTCTTCTGATATATGCCTTTAATTCTTCTTGTATAATATTTTTACTCTTTAATTCTTTGTCAAATTCATCTTTTTCTGTTTTAGTTTCTGGAATATATGTATTACTTAGTAAAAATGAATAACGTCTAAAGTCTGTAATGAAAACTTCTTCATCTTTTACATTAAATGTTATTTTTACATCAAATCCTTCTACGGATTTTCCTTTATGCTTTGGTGGGCAAATTGATCTATTGCATTTAACCCAACACCATATTGGATAAGTTGCATTGCTTTTATTTTTTACTCTTTCATTCATGTTTTGAATTACCCAATTATAGGTCTGGGACGCTTTATCTTTATCAATATATTTATCTTCACATTTTAAATATCCGTTTTTTTCTAAATATTTAAGTGCTTCTTTTGATTGAAATGTTATAACTTTCATATCTTTTCCTCTTATTAATTAAAGTATTATTCTTCTGCTGTTTTTTTCCAATAGTCTTGAATAAATTTTACTAATTTGCGGCCTTGTTTTTGATAATCTTTGTCCAATGTTTCAAATTTACTAAATGTCCAGCCACAATCTCTTGCAGTTATTTCATTTTTTGGATAGCCTCCTGAAACTCCAATCATTTCTTCTTGATTCCAAAATTCTGAGGCCCTGAATTTGTATGAATAACAAATTTCATCATCTATTTCAAAACTTTCTAATAAGCTAATTTCTTCTGGAATTTTTCCTAATTCTGTTGGATATTTTAACCATCCTACCATGTTTGAATATGCTATTTGCTCTTGAGAAATTTCTTTATATAGTGGTAATTCTTCTAATTTATTTATGTCTTCACATACATGTACTAATTCTTTTACATATTCTTTATCTGTTATAATATCTCTTACCATTTTTTCACTTATTGGTAGATTTTTTAATAATTGATATTTAATTACAAATACTGCTGCAATGTTTGATAATGGTTGCTTTGCAATTTCTTGTATTAGCTCTTTTATTTCTTCATCTTCAATTTCGCAGCATACATCTGCTAATATCTCAATATTGTCATATATTATTGGGTGTATTGATTCTTGATTTTCATTTAAATATGATATTATTCCTCTTAATTTTTGTTTTGTGCTTGATATAAAAAATTCCTTTTCTTCATCGGTAAATAATTCTAAAGTTGGATCATTTTTTAATAATATTTGTGCCATACAAAAGAATATTCCATTATCACATCCATCATATATTGTTAATAATGTATGTTTGAATGTTAAATATTTTTCTTTAAACATTGAATAATTTTCAAGGTTTGTTAAAAATTCTATTTTTTCAAATGTTGCTTCTAGTATCATACATCCTAGTACGAATATTATTTGCTCATTTGATTGATACATTTTGTCTATGATATGGGGTAATTTTTCCATATCAAGTTCATCAACTTGGTTATTTTTGCCTAATAGTACTTCTATCCATTTTTTGAAGTTTTTTTCATCTACATCAATTTCTTTTATAATATCTTTTTCTGATTTTGAATCATATTCGTTTACAATTTTTTTAAATTTTTCAAATGCTTTGAATTTCATGATTTCTCCTTTGCACTTTTCTTTGAATCATTATATTATATTCACTTTCAATATTCAATTAATATGGCTTTTCTCGAACGATAAAAAGAGTAGCTAAAAGCTACTCTTTTGTCTAAATTTATAATTTCATATATGTGTTTTAATGTTATGTTCTCTTAATTTTCTAAACTCTATTTAATTCCTTTAGCTATTCGTTTTGCTGTTTCGTTGAAATGATTTTCTTCATTCTCTTCATACATAGCGTTTACTTTATTTGATAGATATTCTTGTATTAGTTTTGTTTTTTCTTCTACTGATTTTAATATTGGATTTTTACTTATTTTTTCTCGTTTCAAATATATTTATTATATCATATTTTCTTGTTTATGTATACTTTTTAGCTTTATTTTATTCGTTTCATTTTAAACTTGAGACCATACTTATATTTTTTTAATAAAAATGAATTCCTTATATATTTTTTAACAGAGCAATATTAATATAGTTAAAATATTATTATAAGTTCAATTTTATATTTTACTTAAATATTGCTCAACTTGTTGTTGTGATAAATATTTTATTTGAGTATTATCAAATTCTTTATATTCACTAATAGAAAATATTGATTTATTGGTTTTACAAACTTTATCTTTATTTTTTAATAAATAATCTTTTACATCATTTGCATTAACAAATATTTTATAATTTTTTCTACCATTTAAGTTTTCTATCTCATAAATGGAACAGCATTTTTTATTGCTATAATCTGCTGTTCTTAAATATAATTTTGCAATATACAATGTTTTAAATGGAAAATTCCATCTTTGCAATCCTCTTACTTTATCTTTTTCAATACAGATACATCTACCACAAGTTCCACACACATATTGCAAATGATTTTCTAAACATTCTCTTCTTCGTAGCAATGGTGTACTTCTATTATTATCTGTATAACATTCTTTGCATTCCATAACTATATCCCTCATAAAATATAATATTTTTTTATTTTCACCATATAATATTATTTTACATTTTTATTTCTGATATAATCACCAGTAAACTCATTTTCTAAGATATCCATGTGGAGTCTGTTATAATATTTTCCATTTAAAAATATAGCTTCCCTATCTGCTCCTGTATCTTTAAAACCACATTTTAAATAACATTTATGTGCCCTTTCGTTTGCTGATAATAAATCTAATTTTATACTATGTAAGTTTAAATATTTGAAACCGTACTCCAATATTAGATTAATTGCTTCGGTTCCAAATCCATTGCTTCTATATGACTCATCTCCAATAAATATTCCTAATATAGCATTTCTTTCGATTTGTTTTATGTTTTCTAATCCAATTGTTCCAATTAATTGATCATTGTTTAAATCAACTATGTCAAAATTGTAATTTCCCGAATTTTTAGCTACATTATTAATCCATTCACGTTCACTATCTAATGTTAGCAGTTTTGCAGTAGCTCCTATATAATCTGTTATTTGAAAATCGTTCATCCATTCTGTATATTTTAAAACATCTTCTTCATCTGTTGTTTTTGGTGATAAATAAATTCTATCTCCTATTAATTTCTTAAAATGTGGCATATTTACTCCTTTATATTTTAGTTTAAAATTTTCTTATCCTTTATATAAAAATGTGGTATTGTAAGTTAATATTCTTTTGTAATTTTGTTACCTTTTGATTTTATTTGTCTATTTGTTCTTTGGTTTCTATTTCTTCTATTGTTGGTTTGCCTTCTACAAATTTATCTTTTAACCCTTTCCATTCATCGCTTAATAAAAACTCCCTTGAAAGTCTAGCTTGATATGGATTTTTAAATATTTTTTTGAATTTTTGATTACCTTTTTCTATTTGAAATCCTAGGTCTTTAAAAATTTTTTGTAATAAATTTAGTTTTAATAAATCTGATACTGCGAAGATAGTCGTAACATAAGTAAAGTTGCCTTCTTGCATCTTTGATTTTATCTTTTCTAAAGCATCTGCTAAATATACTCTACCTTCTCTTGCTTACTTAGAGTTTATTTGTTTTGGAACAACATGTAATGCAATTGTTTCATGAATAATATGATATGATACCATATTATTTAATTTTATAAATTCATTTTTAGTCTGTTCTTTCATTTTTGTGTTTAACCAAATTGATAGCATTTCTATTGTAGCATTTTCTCCAATTC
>CAURYI010000072.1:0-4594 GCA_963529075.1 uncultured Eubacteriales bacterium | reverse complement strand
TACTAGTGCTGGTTTTATTTTTGTTATTGTATGTCCCAGTTTTTTTGCCATTTCATACCCATCTCCTGTTGAGCCTGTTAATGGATAACTTTTTCCTCCTGTTGCTAAAATAACCTTATCTGCAAAGAAATCTCCTTTATTTGTTTTTACTCCTATAGCTTCATTATTCTTTGTTATTATTTCTGTTGCCGACGTATTTGTTAATATCTCTACTCCTGATAGTTCTTTTTCTAATGCATCTACAACATCTTTTGCTTTATCTGAAACAGGGAAATAACGGTTTCCTCTTTCTAATTTTACCGGTATGTTTAGCAATTTTAAAATATCTTTATTTGTAAAATTTTTAAATGAACTATATAAAAATTTTCCATTACTAGGAACGTTTTTTATAAATTCTGACATATCTACTCCACTTGTGATATTACATCTTCCTTTACCTGTTATAAGCATTTTTTTGCCTAGGATTTTATTTTTTTCAATTATTGTTACTTGATTTTTTTCTTTTTTGGATTTAATAGCGGCCAGCATTCCTGCTGGCCCTCCACCTATTATTATTACTTTCATTTTATTCCTCTAAAATTCTTTCAACAGCTTTCATTAAACCTAATTTTCCATATTCATATGTTAAACCACCTTGTTGAAATGCTACATATGGCTCTCTAAGTGGTGCATCACAACTTAATTCTATTGATGATCCTTGCACAAATGCTCCTTCTGCCATGATTACTTGATCATATTAACCTGGCATATCATCTGGTATTGGTAATGAACTTGAATCTATTGGTGATCCTATTTGAATTCCTTGTACATAGTTTATTAAATCTTTTGAATTCCCAAATTCTATTGTTTGTACTATGTCTGTTCTTATATCTGTTGATTTTGGGCTTACTTTATATCCCAAATTTTCCATTACTTTTGCTGTTAATACTGCTGTTTTTAAACTACTTGATACAACACTTGGTGCCATAAATAAACCTTGCAATATTTTTTTATTCATTCCTAGTGATGGACCTACTTCTCTTCCTTCACCTGGTAATGTTAATCTTTCTGCGACTAGGTCAATTAAATCATGCTTTCCTACTACATATGCACCATTTGGAGCAATTCCTCCTCCTAGGTTTTTAATTAATGATCCTACTAAAATATCTGCTCCTACATTACTTGGCTCTATTTTGTTTGTTAGCTCTCCATAGCAATTATCAATCATTATTATTACTGAACTATCAATCTCACGAATTGCTTTTATTACTTTTTCAATCTTTTCCAATGATATACTTTCTCTTAAAGAATATCCTCTTGACCTTTGTATTTCAACTAATTTAATTTTTGATGATATATTTGATAATCTTTCTTGAATTTGTTCATAATCAAAATCATTATCTATTAAATCAATTTGTTCATATTTTATTCCAAATGATTTTAATGAACTATTATTTTCTGTTAATCCTATTACTGAATTCAATGTGTCATAAGGTTTTCCAGATATGCTTAACATTATATCATTTGGACGAAGTAATCCAAATAATGTTACTGTTAGTGCATGTGATGCTGATATGAATTGTCCCCTTACTAATGCATCTTCTGTGTTAAAAATGTCTGCATAAATTTTTTCGATGACTTCTCTTCCTAAATCCCCATAACCATATCCTGTTGTTTCATTAAAATGTATTTCTGATACTTGATGTTTTTGAAATGCCGATAATACTTTATCTGAGTTATATTCACATATATCATCAATTATTGCAAATTGTTCTTTTAATTCATTTTCTGCTTTAACAATTATTTCTTTTACTTTATTATTAATCATTTCTTCCTCTTATTTCTATTCTTCTACAATATTACCTGAATAAATTGAAAGTCCGATATTATCAGATACTAAATAATATTTTCCTAAGAATTTTATTTTTGATGATCTTATTGTATATATTGGTTGAACAATTATATTTCCTGATGTATCCATTATTCCCCATTTTCCATTTTGCTTAAATCCAACTGTATTTCCGTTTTGTTCTGTTACCGCTTCATATCTAGCTGGGACAATTACTTGATTTGTTTTATCTGTAAATCCCCATTTTCCATTTTGTGTATATGCATATAATTTATTATTTGGGAATAATTCTTTATAATTTGTTTGTTTTGCTTCTAAAGTGTAGTAATGTATAGCTTTATCTGACTCTAATTTAATATAGTTATCAGCTATTGTCATCTGTGCGTTTTCTAGACCTCTAACTACTTTAGCATTTGTATCTATTAAGTCTATTTGATTATTTTTAATCTTTGTAGCTTCTAATATATTTGTTTTATCTATTTTCGAAATTGTACTGTACTCAATTGGAACAATTATTGATCCAGTTGAATTTATTATTCCTGTATAACCGTTTTTAGTAACAATGAAATAATCATCTTTATAATGTTCAATGTATGCGTAATTTTCTTTTAACATTAGGTTCTTGTTATTGTCTACTATGTTGTAATTATTATTTTGGTCTATTATTATTGAATATTTATCTGTTGCTTTTAATAAACTAATAAATTTAGTTTCAACCTTATTTCCTTTTGCATCAAATGTTAATGATTGATTTCCTTTTATTGCGTTTATGTATATGCCGCCTATGGTTATTTCATCATAATTCATTGGAACTACTACTTTTCCATCCAAATTATATACACCTTTTGCTTGTTGTTTCTTACATATAAATAATTGATTCAATGTATTATAATTTATATCTTCATATTCATTTTTTAATAATTGTTTTTTATTTTTACTTATTCCATATTTTCCATTAACTGATGTTATTAGGTATGCATTTTTATTATCTGATATTTCATTTATTCTTGATAATTGTGTATAAATTGGTTCTATTATAATTTTTCCTTTTGATGTTGTATATCCATATTTATATCCGTTATCTGTTTTTGTTCTTATAATAAACCCATCATTTTTGTATCCGTCTTTATCACTATAATATCCATCTGCATTTACATCATCATAAATTTGTTTTAATATAACAGTTCCTTTTATATTTATAATTCCATACTTGCCTTTTGATTTTATTTTTAATATTCCTTCTCTAAAATCCACTTTTTGGATATCTTCATAATCTGCATTTGTTATTTTTTTACCATTAAAATCTATTAATCCGTAGCTATTTTTGCTCTTGTATCTCAATACTGTTTTTTCATAAGGTATTGTGCTGATTGTTTTATCTAACTCAATTGCTGAAACATCTTCATAAAAACTTAATTGTTGTTCTCCTTTTGAATTTATAACCTTATTGTTTTTGGAGTCTTCTTTTTCTTTTATAATGAAGAAATCTTTTTTAGGATTTGGAATATCTATTTTAGAGTACTTTGCTTCTATTACATTATTTCCATATTTGTCAATAACTCCGTATAATCCATTAACTTCATATACATAATATTTTATATCTTCGTTATTAATTGTTTCTATTGAGTAATTGTATTTACTGTTCCCTATATTGTTTATTATACATATAATTCCTATTATAAATAATACTATTACTAGAATTAATACATTTTTATTGATTCCATTATTTTTATTATTTGCCATCTCTTCCTCCACTACATATAATCTCGCTTCAATTATATATTTTGAGTGGTTTAATGTCAATTTACTTTACTATTTAAAATGATAATTAATTTATTATTTGTCCTATTACACATCTTGAAACTTTTGGTAAATCTTTTATATTGGTTAATAGCATTATTTGTTGATTATTGGCTTGCTTAATTTTTTCCTTTTCATTTGCTACAATCTTATTTTCGACAATTATATATTTGTTTATCTTATCATTGTATTGGTAGATTATTTGATCTCCAATTTTTAATTCTTCGATTTTTTCAAAATATTTATTCTCTTCGTTAATAAGTGATTTTAGAACGACTAGTTCGTCTATTTTTTTATTTGACTTCATATGCCCTATAGCATTGTTAATTGTATCATTATCCCATCCTTCTTTAATGCTTCCTTTAATATTTAACGTTGGAAATTCTATCTTCCATATTCTTATTTCCTCTTTATTTTCTTTATTAATACTAATTTTCTTATTATTCTCTATTATTTCATTCTTTTTTGATATATTGTTACTTTCTTTTTCATTTTTCGCAAATAAAAATAATGCTGATAACAGAAGACTTGCTTCAATTATCAGCATTATTGCTGCGATTATTAATATAGTAATTATAATCTTATTATTCATATTACTCCTTTTGATTTGCATCAGCTGCATTTATATCGCAATAAAATTCTACTCCATTAGGAAAATTTTTGACACCATATTTATTGTCATAATTATTCATAATTGCTTTTATTAAAGCTAATCCAATTCCTGTTCCCCCATTTTCACGAGTTCTAGCAGTATCAGCTTTATAGAATCTTCCCCAAATCTTTTTTAGAATTTCTTTTGGTATATTATTTCCTGTATTATATACATATAATCTAATTTTATCATTTACTCTTTCAGTTCTTATTGTGATTTTCTTTTCACCATTTTTTTCATCACAATTTTTTATAGCATTTGTAAAGAAATTACTTATTATTTGCTCTATACAATCTTCATCTGCATAAACCATG
>CAURYI010000071.1:0-4658 GCA_963529075.1 uncultured Eubacteriales bacterium | reverse complement strand
TAGATTTTCAAGTAGAATGTACAGTATTAGATACAACAAATTTAACAATAAGAGATTTAACAAACGTAGCAGAAATAACATCACAAGAACCATCTAATGGACAACAAATAAGAGATATAGATTCTACTCCAAATAATTTAAATGGAGATCAAATATTAAACTATAACCCAGGAACATCTGAAAGAGGAAAAGGTTATGAAGATGATGATGATTATGAACCATTAAAGCCTTTTAAACCTGAACAAAAAGAATTTGATTTAGCATTAAGAAAATTTATAACAGGAATCAGAACATCTTCAGGAGTTGCTAAACAAATAGGAAGTAGAGAACCAGTAATAACAAAACAAGCATTAGAAGATTTAGCAACAGGACGTACAGAATTTAAAACAACAGCAGTAAAAACACATATCAAAAATCCTTTACAAGTTGAGAAAGGTGATATTGTAACATATACAATTAGAGTATATAATGAAGGTGAAGTAGATGGATATGTTAGAGAAATAGCAGATTATCTACCAGCAGGATTAGAATTAACAGAAAACAGTAGAATAAATCAAGCTAATGGATGGATAAAAGATGGTAAAACATTGAAATCACAATTACATGGAAAAAATATAATAAAAGCATTTGATAAAAATACAAAAACACTAAGCTATGTAGATTTTCAAGTAGAATGTACAGTATTAGATACAACAAATTTAACAATAAGAGACTTAACAAACGTAACAGAAATAACATCACAAGAAGCAAAAGAAGGAAACCAATTAATAGATAGAGACTCAGTAGCAAAGAACTTAACAAATGAACAAATCAAAAATTACAATCCAGGAACATCTGAAAGAGGAAAAGGATATGAAGATGACGATGATTATGAACCATTAAAACCAGTTGAAAAAGAATTCGACTTAGCATTAAGAAAATTCATAACATCAGTAAATGGAACAGAAATAACAAGTAGAATTCCAGATGTAGATGTAACACCATTAGTAAATAAGACAGATACAACAGCGATATACAGACATTCAAAAGAGCCAGTAAAAATTAAAATATCAGATATCGTAACATATACAATTAGAGTATATAACGAAGGAGATATAGATGGTTATGTAGATGAAATCGTAGATCATTTACCAGAATATTTGGAATATATTGATAACGATTTCAATAAACAATATGGATGGCAATTAGATCCAGCAGATAATACAGGAAGAACAATTAAAACAAACTATTTATCTGATAGAACAAACAAAGCTAATGTAATTAAAAAATTCGATGGCAAAACATTGGATTATAAAGAATTAAAAATTCAAACAAAAATTAAATCGGGAGTAAAACCAACTAAATATCTAACAGATATTGCAGAAATTACAGAATCACACAATGAATTTAAAATTCCTGATAGAGATAATTATAAAAAAGTAATATTACCAAAAACAAGTGATGAATTCTCAGAATATAAAGGACATAACTCAAACAAAAAAGATTTGAGCGATAAACGCTATTACTATAAAGGACAAGAAGATGATGACGACTTTGAAAAAGTAGTAGTAGAAGGAGAATTCGATTTGGCACTAAGAAAATTCATTACACAAATAAATGAAGAAAAAGTAACAAACAGGATTCCACAAGTAGATACATCAAAATTCGGAACAATTGGAGCAGACGGCAAACCAGTAACTACAATGACATATAACCATACAAAAGAACCAATATTGGTTAATACAACTGATATAGTAACATATACAATTAGAGTATATAACGAAGGCGAAGTAAATGGATATGCAACAGAAGTTAAGGACGACCTTCCAGAAGGATTAGAATTCTTACCAGACAATGCAACAAACAAAGAATACAGATGGCAACTATTAGACAAAGATGGAAAAGTTACAACAAATGTAAAAGAAGCAGTATCAATAATCACGGATTATTTATCAAAAGAACAAGAAAAAACATCAGGATCAAATCTATTAAAAGCATATGACAAAGCAACAATGGAAACACCTGATTACAAAGATGTAAAAATAGCATTTAGAGTAACAGAACCACAAACATCTGATAGAATATTAATAAACAAAGCTCAAATTAGTAAACATAATGATGAATTCGGAAAAGAAGTAAAAGATAGAGATTCAACACCAAACAAATGGAATGAAGGCGAAGATGACCAAGATATTGAACAATTACGTGTAAGATACTTTGACTTATCATTAAGAAAATGGGTTACACAAGTAATCGTAATCGAAGATGGAAAGCAAAAAGTAAAAGACACAGGTCACTATGCAGAACAAGATCCAGAGCCAGTAGTAAAAGTTGAAGTTAATAAGAAAAGATTAAAAAATACAGTAGTAAAATTCAGATATTCAATCAGAGTTAAAAATGAAGGTGAAATCGAAGGATATGCAAAAGAAATTTCAGACTACATACCAAGTGGTTTAAAATTCAATAAAGCAGACAACCCAGACTGGGTAGAAAAAGATGGTAAAATAGTAACAACTAAACTAAAAGACACACTATTAAAACCAGGAGAAACTGCTGAAGTAACAGTATTATTAACATGGATCAATGGTGAAGAAAACATGAAAGTAATGACAAACACTGCAGAAATCAGCGAAGATTATAACAAATATAAAACACCTGATAGAGACTCAAAGCCAAACAACAAGAAAAAAGGTGAAGATGATCAAGACGATGCACCAGTAACAGTCACAACAGTAAGTGGTTCAACACCAATGTATATAGGAATTGCTGCAACAGGAATTGCAATAATAGCAATTGGTGGAATATTAGTAAAAAGATATATTTAATAAACAAAAATAATGGATGGTTAACATCCATTATTTTTTTGTCTAAATTGTATAATTAAGATATTATTGATATAATATCTACAATAAAGTAATGAAGAAAGGAATACAAATGAAGAAAAAGATCACGATAATACTATCAGTAATAATAGTAATAGGAATACTAGTAACACTAATATTTGCAATGAAAAAATCAGATATTAATATACTAAAATCAGAAAAATCATACTTAGAAATGTTAGTAAGAAATCAAAAATTAGACAAAGTAGACAAAATACTAAAAAGAACTAAAACAAAAGAAACTAGATATCAATCAATTGAAAAGGCATATAAAAATTATTATTTGGATTATATTAATAATATAAAAGACATACAAACAGAAATTTCAAAAGCAACTACAAAATATTTTATAAATTTCAATGTGATTTCAAAAGGAAAAGAAGCACAAGAAGGTCTAAAAGTAATAATAGAAAGAGAAATAAATATAGTAGACAAGATTACTGATATATATAAGAAACTAAATGAAAAAGAAGAAATGCTAAAATATGCAAAACAACAAGGATTAAGTGAAGAAGATGAAAAACTATACTATCAAATGGTGGGAGGAGACAACGAAATAAAAGAAGATGATATAGTTGTAAAAAAACTAGGATCAACAAAAGAAAATTTTAAAATGCAAGAAAACTTAATAAAATACTTGATAGAAGAAAGTGGAAAGTATACTATAAATCAAGTAAATAAAACAATTGAGTTCAAAGATGAAGAGAAAAAAGCAACTTATAAAAATTTAATAACAGCAATTGACTACAATATAAATGAAATAATGCTAAATAATAAAGCAATATCAAGAGTTTTGGACAATTTGAAGAAAACTCAAAACGTAATAACAGAAAATAAAAACAAATAAAATTAATAAAAAATCAGGCAAAAATAATGATTTGCCTGTTTTTTTTTTGACTTAATTTTTTTCACGCTATACAAGGCTTACAAAGAATAATGAAAAGAATATATCAAAAATGTAATAAAATAAATACGAAAAAATAAGCGAAAAAAATCATAAAAAACAAAGAAAATGAAAATGTAACAAACAAATAAATAAATTGTAATAAAAAAACATATATCACTCTACATATAAAGGTAAATTAGAGTTACAAAAAACACAAATATTGCAAAATAAGCGAAAATATTAGAATATAGTGCAAATAGGAAAAGGGATATAGGAGATAGAAAAATGTTGAACATAAGCAGCAAAATGAAAAAAATACTTACAACAATAATAAGCTTAATTGTAATAGCTGGAATTGGAATGACAGCAAACATGTTTATTTCAAAAAATAGTGCCCAATTAAATAATAAAGCTTATAAAGCTCCTTCAATAGAAGAAAGAAGAGCAATAAATGGCACATCAAATGTAACATTTGATGCATATTTCTTAAAGAATTCAGAAAGAAAAAGTGAAGCTTTATTAGGACCAATTGTAGGACCAAATGTAAATAATATTCCAACAAAAGATATTTATATGGAATTAAGAGTAATTGGTGATGGACATTTAAAAGATGGAAAGATTTTAATTCAAGGAACTAATAGTGTAATTACAACTACATTAGTAACAGACAATGTTATTAATGGAGTATATGTAGGTCCTGTAAATGAAATAAAATTGAAAAATATTCAAAGTGGTACAACAAGAATTATCAAAGGAAAAGTACAACCAAAAGTTCCAAATAAAGAATATTTTCTTAGAAATGATAATAAAATAGTGTTTAAAGCAACATATGTATCAGCAGATGGACAAGAAACAGCAATAGAAAAAGTAGTTAATTTTACTGTAGAAACTATGTATGAATATGTTAAAAC
>CAURYI010000070.1:0-4660 GCA_963529075.1 uncultured Eubacteriales bacterium | reverse complement strand
TATTACATCAATAAAATATCTTCTAAAAACAACACAAAAACTCAAGAAAATTAAGTAAAAACAGAGGAATAAAATGTATTACATATAAGTAACAAAAACATTACAAAAATAACATTTTATTATTGACTTTTAAAAGAAAATAATATATCATACATAAAAATACAAGAGCTAGGAGGGTTTTTGCTTTGGCAATAGGTGATGTAATTGTCGGAATCGATATCAGAGCTTCTAGAACAAGTCTTATAGTCGGTGAAGTCAATAGTTTCAATCAAATTGAAGTAGTATGTAGCACCAGCACAAAAAGCAACGGCATTCAAAAAGGAAAAATAATAAATGAAGCAGCATTAGCAGAAACACTAAAAAAAGTAGTAGAAGATGCTGAAAAAGAAATGGACATAACAATTAATTCAGCATATATTACAATACCTGGAAAGCACGTTACAATAGTACAAAATAGTGTTACAAAAGAAGCAAAAGATAAATACTCAGGAATTTCAACTAGGGACGTTCTAACTGCATTATTAGCAGCAAAAGCAATTGAAATTCCTGAAAATAAACAAATAATAGATATTATAACAAACGACTTTGTTTTAGATGATGGAAAAGAAGTTAAAAATCCAGTAGGCTCGTTTGCATCAAGCTTTACACTAGATTGTCAAATCATATTAGGCGATGAAGAATATTTAAAAGTATTAAGAAATGTATTCAAAAAAGCAAATATAGAAATTGATGGATATGTTCCAATTGTTCTAGCTGAGAAAAATTTAATGCTTGAAGAATCAGAACAAAAAGACTCAATAATGTTATTAGATGTCGGAGCACAACAAATCAATATAGGAGTTTTCTTTGGAGAAAGAATGATATATACTAATGCAATAGATATTGGTGGTGACAATATCACAAATGACATTGCAATAGTATTAGGAATATCATTTGAAGAAGCAGAAAAACTTAAAAAACAATATAGTCTAGCATTAAAATCATATATAGATAATGATACAGAAGTAGTACTATCAACATCAAAAGAACCAAATAAAGTAATAAAAAGTTCAGAGATAGTAGAAATAATAGAAGCTAGAGTTGAGCAAATGTTTGATTTAATAAATAAAGACATAACAAATAAAGGATTAAAATCAGAAATAAATACAGTAGTCTTAACAGGTCAAGAAATTTTAAGCATAAGCAAAAGTGATATGGTTGGAAAAATTGCTTTAAATATACCAGTAAAAGCTTCAACAGGAAAAATAGCAGGATTAATAAAACCAAACTATGCAACCGCATATGGCTTAGTAAGATACATTGCTACAAGACCATTTTCAAAAAATATCTCAAGTAGTGTAGATAAAGAAAAAAATGAAAGTTTCTTAAAAAAATTACTATATAAAATAAAAGAATTCTTTTATTCATAACAATAAATAAAATAAAAAATAGGGAGGATTTAAATTTATGTTAATGGATAACAATAACATCTATGAACAAAACGAAAGAACAGATGATACAGCAATAATTAAAGTTATTGGTGTAGGTGGTGCTGGAAACAATGCTGTAGACAGAATGATCGATTCAGGCATTGAAGGAGTTGAATTTGTTGCAATCAATACAGATAGACAAGCATTAATGAAATCAAAAGCTAGCTTAAAAATTCAAATAGGTGAAAAAATAACAAGAGGACTAGGTGCAGGTGCAAACCCTGATATCGGAGGACAATCAGCAGAAGAAAGCAAAGCAGAAATTGCAGAAGCAGTAAAAGGTGCTGACATGGTATTTGTAACATCTGGAATGGGTGGAGGAACAGGAACAGGAGCTGCTCCAATAGTTGCTTCAATTGCAAAAGAAATGGGTATTCTAACAATAGCAGTAGTTACAAAACCATTCACATTTGAAGGAAAGAAAAGATTAACACAAGCTGAAAGAGGAATCGAAAGCTTAAAAGGTAAAGTAGACGCATTAGTAGTAATTCCAAATGATAAATTATTACAAATCAGTGATAGAAAAACATCAATTGTTGAAGCATTCAAAATGGCAGACGACGTATTAAGACAAGGTGTTCAAGGAATATCAGACTTAATCAAAGTACCAGGTTTAGTAAACTTAGACTTTGCAGACGTTAAAGCAGTAATGTTGAATACAGGAATGGCACATATGGGAATTGGTAGAGCATCAGGAGAAAACAGAGCAGAAGATGCGGCAAAACAAGCAATTCAATCACCATTACTAGAAACAACAATTGAAGGAGCAAGAGGAGTAATCATTAGTATTACAGGTAGTGAAAGCTTAGGATTACATGAAGTAAACACAGCAGCTGAATTAGTACAAAGAAGCGTAGATCCAGAAGCAAACATAATCTTCGGTTCAGTAATTGATAAGAGTTTAGATGAAGATATCGTAATCACTGTAATTGCAACAGGATTTGATAAAGAACCAGGAACATTAGAAACATCATCAATAAAACAAACAACACCACAACCATGGGCTAAAAAGCCAGTTCCACCAGTTCAACCATCAACAAACAATGGACCAGACTTAGATTTACCTCCATTCTTATTAAAAAATAAAAACTTAAATAAATAATATAAATAAAGCTATAATACAAATAAGTATTATAGCTTTTATTAATTCACCATTGAAAAATTATTTTCACTAATATATAATATGAATTATATACGATAGAATAGAAGTCTTTATGCAAAATACGGAGGAAAAAATTAAATGTTAAATAATAATTCAAGTAATAAATTTAATATGCAAAGCAATGAAAATAATGATTTATACGTAGAAGATATTTATAAAGATTTGTATCCTACTGATAATGATAATCAAAACATAAATGAAGTAAATAATATAAATTCACAACCAGAAATGCTAGATCCAAAACAATTGAAAAAACAACAAAAGGCACTAAAAAAAGCACAGAAAGAAGAAGAGAAAAGAAGGAAAATAGCAGAAAAAGAAAGAAAAAAGCGTGAAAAATTAGCATTAAAAATGCAAAAAAACAATAAGTACACTTCAGAGTTAGTAGAGAATATTTACGCAATGTCAGATAAGAGACAAGAAAAACAATATGATGAAAATGATGAATATATTCAACCAATTAATTTGTTTGATTATTATGAAGATGAAAATACAGAAAATGAAGAAAGCCAACACGCAGAACAACCAGAAGAAATAAAAGAACAAAATTTAGAAGAACCAGAAATAAATGATGAATTGATATTGGATTATCCAATAACCCCAATAGAGGATGAAAATAAGAAACCAAAAACAGGTTTCAAAAAAATGCCTCCAAAATCAGAAAAAAAGGAAGTTGATGAAGAAGATAATTTAAATACATACATAGAAGAAAATATTTCAGATTTAAATGATGAAGATCAAGAAACTGTAGAAACTCAAAAATTAGAAAACATCATGCCAACTGCAGAAGAATTAGATAAAGAATTTCCATTGGAAATAGCAAATGATGAAGAAGAAAATAAAGAGATATCTGAAGAAGCTTTGATTGAAGACACTGTCTATCCAATTTCAGAAGACATTCCAACAGAAGGTGAAGTAGAAAATCAAATATCTGAATTTGAGTCACTATTAGCCGCAACAGCTGAAGAAGAAAAAGAAGAAAAAGTATTTGAAGCTGAAACTACATTTACTAATAACGATATAGTTGAAGAATCAACTCCAATCATTGAAACAGAGTCTGAAGAAAGTTTAGAAAGCCAAGAAGAAAATCTTGAAGAATCAGTAGATGAAAATGATGTAATAGAAGCAATTATAGATGAATTATACGAAGAGCCAGTAGTTGAAGAAGAAATTCCTCAAGAACTAGAAATCGAAGATGAATTAGCCAAAGAGCCTGAAGTTGAAGAAGAAGTTTTTGAAGAAACAGAAATCGAAGATGAATTAGCCGAAGAGCCAGAAGCTGAAGAAACAATTTCTGAAGAAACAGAAATCGAAGACGAATTAGATGAAGAGCCGGTAACTGAAGAAGTAATCCCAGAAGAATCAAAAATTCCAGAAGGAACAGATGAAGAACCGGTAACTGAAGAAGTAATAGTAGAAGAACCAGAAATAGAAAACGAATTAGATGAAGAGTCATTAATTGAAGAAGAAATAGATGAAGAAGATGATTTTGATAGTTTCGAAATATTCACTAAACCATTAGATATTAAGAAAACGATTAATGGTGAATCAACTTTTGAAACAAAAGATAATATTGAAGACAATGTAATTAACTCTGATATATACAATAAAATGCAAAATTATCTAATGACATCAAAAGAAAACAAGGAAAATAACTCTAAGGAACAAGAAAAACAAGTTGAAAAAATAATGATTTCGGAAAAAGATAATCCAATACAAGAGCAAATGAAGAAAAATAGAGAAGAGACTGAAAAATCTTTTGATGAAATTTCAAAACAAATAAACGAATTTGATGATTCTATTTCAAAAAAAGAAGATGATGATATTAAATTCATATATGAAGACAATAAAGAATCATTCAAAGAAAAACAAAAATTTAATGAACCAATTATAACTAAAATAGAAGATGAACAAAAATTTGAAGAAAAATTAACTACAGAACCAGAGATTGAGGAAGAAGTAGATGAAGAATCAGAACTTGAAGAAGAATTAACTGCAGAACCAGAGATTGAGGAAGAAGTGGTTGAAG
>CAURYI010000069.1:0-4720 GCA_963529075.1 uncultured Eubacteriales bacterium | reverse complement strand
TTCCTGATCAAATAGTCCTTCAAGATCCAATTTCTTTTTCAACTTTTCAAATTGCTCATGGAGCGTTCCAATACCATCTTCCTTCATTGCTTTAGCATATATTTGATAAACTCCATCCCTTTCAAACACTTGAACACTACCAAATAATTGAACTTTCATTCCATCCTTAGGTACAAATGAAAGATGCGCTGCATAACTTTTAAACATTATACATTTTATTAATGATTTCTCATCTTTCAATGTAAAATATATATGACCCGTATAATGCAACTTACAATTTGAAATTTCACCCTTAACTAAAACATTATTTAAATATTCATCATTATCCAATTTATCTTTAATATACTTATTTAATTCTTCTACACTAATTGCTTCAATGTCCATATCTTTTCCAATCTAATTTTTATATTATAAAATCCCTCTATAATATAGAAAAGCACATAATAATTCAATTATGTGCTTCACTGCTTTATACTATTTCTTCTTTAACAATACTAGCTAAAACACCATTTATAAAAGATTTTGACTTTTTATCACCATATTTTTTTGAAAGTTCCAAAGCCTCGTTAATCACAACTTTAAAAGGAAGTTTAGCAAATTTAATTTCATAAATTGATAACTTTAATAAAGCCAAATCTATTTTTGAAATTCTATCAATTGTCCATTCTTTTCTTATATTTTTTAATATTAAATCAATAATTTCATTGCTATTTTTATTAACACCTTTTATAACTAAATTAACATATTCAATAGTGTTTTTATTTGTTATGTTTTCACCATCTAGAAACAATTCAATTTGTTCATCAATATCAAGTTCTTCATCCAAAAAAGCCATGCTATATAACAACTTAAAAGCTTGTTCCCTATTATGTGATCTATTCATACTATTTTCCTACATTCTTTCTACTAATCTCTTTAATATTTCTTTAATTTTAAGTCTATTTTTTTGCAAATAATAACCACACCAAGAACATAACAATATAATTGCTATATAAATAATAAATTTATAAAAAGCTGTAAATGCTATAATTATACCAACTATTGCTCCTAATATGGCACCAAAATTTTTCGAAAAAAATCTCAAAAAATCATTATCATATTTATTATTATCCGCCATTTCTTCTCCTTATTTTTTTGATTTCTTAGCATTAGTTTCCATATTATCAATTTCATCAATAGTATCTTCATCATCTTCATTTGAATCAATATCAATATATTCTTTAACATCAATATCAACTGATTTTATAGTAATATCAGTAGTTTCTTTCACCATAGTTTTAATATCGCTTTGAACTCTTGATGTAACATTTTTAATAACTACACCTTGAACTACATCAATCGCCAATTTAACACTAACTTCATTATCAGCATTAATATCTACAATAATTTTGGCATCTATTATCTCATCAGTTCTAAGTATAACACTATTCACTAATGATCTAATAGTTCTTCTTGTTATTAATACTCTGCCATCATCATTCTCTAATAAAATTCCTGTATCATTTTCTATTTCATCATTTACATCAAATTTCTATCTTTTCTAGAATATGTAAAAAACAAACATTTAAGTGATAACAAACATAATATTATAGAAACAATAATTAATATTGTACGTCCCGCTGTAACCATTGTAAATAATCTTGATATTAAAACGCCAAAAATAGATTCTTGTAGTATTTGTATTGATATCATAAATAATACAATAGATATTATCAACATTATAAATGAAAACATTTTTAACGTAAACTTGTCAATAATTTTCATTCTTCCTCCTGAATATTATTTATTTTCAGTATTTTCTTTTGTATCTTCTTCATTTTTTAATATTTTTGTGCTTACTCCTTGAACATGTACATTAACTTGTTCAACATTTAAACCTGTCATATTTTCAACAGATGCTTTAATTCTTTTTTGAATATCAAAAGCAACATCTGGAATTCTTGAACCATATTCAACAATGATATTAACATCTATTACAACGCTTTTCTCATTAATTTCAACTTTAATTCCCTTCGCCATATTCTTTTTACCGCTAAATACTTCTGAGATACCTCCAGCAAAACCACCTGCCATTTCAGCTACTCCTGAAACTTCTGCAACTGTCATTCCAGCAATAACTGCAACAACTTCATCAGATATTTGAATTGTATCTGTTGTTTCTACTTCTGCTGTTTTCTCAACATTTTCAACTTCTATTACTTCTTTTTTCTTTTCCATATATAGCCTCCTAAAATAACTTATAATAAGTATAACAATTTTAGAAATTATTTACAAGCAAAATACTAATATTTTAATATAGTAAACGCTATTGTTATACTATTCCTTGATACTTATTTTATAATAATTTTCATCAACAATTTCTTTAAATTTATTAAACGAATTATTATTAATACATACTTTTCCACAACTTAAATGCAATTGATTTTCACCATTTAAAATAAAAATTTCAACATCTCCATCATTTTTTCTATTTTCAACAATCCACTTTCTAAGTTCATTTTTCTGAGAATCTGATAATTTATATACTTCAATATCTATATATCTATCTTTTTCATTCTTAAGTTCTGAAACAGAATTAACTACAATTGACAAATCTTGATCAGATCTGACAGAAACTCTAGCATTTACCAAAATAATATTTTCATCATACAATAAATTAGAAAATCTAGAATAGACTGAATCAAATACCACCATCTCAAGACTTCCGTACAAATCTTCAATAGTAATAAATGCCATTATTTTATTATTCTTAGTGTATTTCTTTTTAACAGCTGTAATAATCCCAGCAATTTTCACCATTTTATTATCTTCAATAATATCTTCACTATCAGCATTTTCTTGATTATAAAACTTTTGAACAATCAATGAATTAAAATCTGTCTTTTCACTAATTATTTTTTTATAATTTTCCAGTGGATGTCCAGAAATATAAATTCCAAGCATCTCTTTTTCAATAGATAAAAATTCCTTATAATCATATTCCGGTAATTCAATATATTCATATTTAATCTTTTGCAATACATCATCATCAGTATATAAGTCAAACATTGAAACTTGATTTTCATTCCCTTTGCTTTTAGAATATCCCACAGTATCCAGTATTGTTTCAAACGATGCAATCAAAGTGCTTCTAGTTTTTCCTAAGACATCAAAAACTCCTGCTTTAATTAAACTTTCAATACATTTTTTATTTACAGATTCCCCGTATATTCTTTCACAAAAATCACCAAAATCAACAAAATCACCATTTTTACATCTTTCTGTAGTAATTGAATCAACAGCTGAAATTCCAACATTTTTTATTGATCCAAGTCCAAATCTAATTTTATTTCCTTCAACAGTGAATTTTGTAAAACTCTTATTGATATCGGGTTTTAAAATTTCAACACCTATTTTTCTACATTCATCAACATACATAGGTATCTTATCCAAATTACCTAAAAAACTATTAAGCATAGCAGCCATAAACTCAGCAGGATAATATGTTTTTAAATAAGCTGTTTGATAAGCAACAACTGCATAACATGCAGCATGTGATTTATTAAACGCATATTTAGCAAATTCGCTCATTTCATCAAAAATTTTGTTAGCAGACACTTCATCAATTCCATTTCTAACACAACCTGGAATTTCAACATTTCCATTTTCATCAAGCTTTCCATTAACAAAAATTTCTCTTTCCTTTGCCATTACATCAAGCTTTTTCTTACCCATTGCTCTTCTAACTAAATCAGAACGTCCAAGTGAATATCCAGCAAGATCTGTAACAATTTTCATAACTTGTTCTTGATAAACCATACAACCATAAGTAACAGCTAAAATTGGTTTTAAACTATCATGTGTATAAACAGCGTGTTCCATATCTTTTTTATTTGCAATATATCTAGGAATTTGATCCATTGGACCAGGTCTATAAAGTGACACTCCAGCAATAATATCTTCCAAACAATCCGGTTTAAGTTCCTTCATAAAATTAGTCATGCCCTGACTCTCAAACTGGAATATACCAACTGATTCACCATCCTGCCATTTCTTAAATACTAAAGGATCATTCATCTCACTATCAAATTCAACATCAATACCACGATTCTTTTTAACAAGTTCCTTACAATCTCTAATAACAGTAAGAGTTCTAAGTCCTAAGAAGTCCATTTTCAAAAGACCAAGTTCTTCAAGTGTAGTCATGATATACTGTGTCGAAATAATATCATCCCTTGCATAAAGTGGTACATAATTCACAACAGGTTCTTTAGCAATTATAATACCGCATGCATGTGTAGAAGCCTGTCTAGGAAGGCCCTCAAGCCCCATTGCAATATCAAGTAATTCTTTTACTCTTTCATCACTTTCATAGATATCATTTAATTCTCTGTTAACTTCCATTGCCTTTTTTATAGTAATGTGTAAATCATTTGGAATCATTTTAGCAAGTTTATCCGCTTCAGCATAAGAAAAATCAAGCACTCTCGCAACATCTCTAATAACCATTCTTGCAGACATAGTACCAAAAGTAATAATTTGTGAAACATTATCATGACCATACTTTTTTGCAACATAATCAATAACTTCCTGACGCTTTTCATAATCAAAATCTACATCAAAATCAGGCATGCTTATTCTCTCTGGATTTAAAAATCTTTCAAAAATCAGCCCATATTTCAAAGGATCAATATCAGTAATCTCCAAAGCATATGCAATAACACTACCAGCACCACTACCC
>CAURYI010000068.1:0-4737 GCA_963529075.1 uncultured Eubacteriales bacterium | reverse complement strand
CTTACAAAGAATTCCATTCATTTCATTTCCTTTGAATTTTTGAACTTCTTTATATTCTTCAATTCCCGCAATCTTCATTACCTTTTCAAAAAGCTCAGAAGCAATTATATATCTTTCATTACCAGCTTCAACAATACTATAATCATAATCTCCACCAACTGTAATACCAGTATTTCCAGGCAGTGTCCATGGTGTCGTTGTCCAAATAACTATTGATGTGTTTTTTTCATCAAATAAACCCTTAGCATCAACAACATTAAATTTAACATATAATGATAATGATTCATGATCTTTATATTCAATTTCAGCTTCTGCTAAAGCAGTTTCACAATCAGGGCACCAATAAACTGGTTTTAATCCTCTATAAATATATCCATTTAAATACATCTTTCCAAAAATGCCAAGTTGTGAAGCTTCAATATTTTCATCATATGTAATATATGGATTTTCCCAATCTCCTAGAACACCAAGTCTCTTAAATCCAGCAGTTTGTAAATCTTTATAATCAGATGTAACTTTCTTACACATATCTCTAAATTCCGGTACAGGAATTTTACTTCTATCCAAATTCAATTTTTCAATAGCCTTCTTTTCTGTTGGCATTCCATGTGTATCAAATCCAGGAATAAATGGTGCATAAAATCCTTTCATAGACTTATATCTAACAATTGTATCTTTAAGTACTTTATTCATTGCATGTCCCATATGGATTTCGCCATTAGCATATGGAGGTCCATCATGTAAAATATAATGATCATGTCCTTCATTCTTTTTTAATACTTTTTCATATAATCCATCTTCAAACACATTTTTCAAAATCTCAGGTTCTTTTTTAGAAAGATCCCCCCTCATCTTAAAATCTGTTTTTGGCAAATTAAGTGTAACGCTATAATCCACTTTATTATCATCCATAACTATTCCTCCTTTAATTATTATTAAAATCCTTATTAAGAAATCATAATATAAAAAACGCCCTAATAAGAATAAACACTTATTAGGACGAAAATCTATATTTCCGTGGTACCACCTAAATTCATTAATCATAATAATTAATCTCATTATGCTTTAACGCAGCAATACGTCAAAACTTACTATTATTTCAGTCTTGCAACATGTAAGTGATAACAAATAAACCGTATCTTACTAAATCCCACCATACTTAGCTCTCTTAAAGGCGTATTTTATTCATCCTGTCTTACATATAGTCTTTATTTGCACATAATGATACCATATTTCACTTATAAAATCAATTAAATCTTGACTACTTTTTCATAAATAAATTTTATTTATTCATATTTAAAACAATTCTAAATCCTGTCGAATCATTTGCTTTACCCTCACTGTTATTAAAATTAAATAACCCTGATTTAATTCCATCCTTCACACTTCCGCCCCTTGTCATATACGGATGAGAACCTATTGGAAAAACAGAAGAATTATAAAACCATCCACTATTTATTGCTCCAAAATTCGATGTTTCCCATAAAGCATCCCCTCTTTGTGTAAAATTCGCATAATAATTATTAATATTATTATTAACATTTTCAATACTTTCTTCACCATTATCAGTTGAAGCAAATCTATAAAGAGTTTTATATTTAGAATTAAATCTATCACCACCAATATCAGCCAACCCGCTTCCTCCATTTAAATATATATTGGGAGAATTATTTGGAATATATGCAGATACATATTCAGCAACGCCCCCTGATAAATCATATACTCCTGTTTGATTTCTATTAGACGTCTGAATATATTTTATTTTATAAACATCCTCTTCATTATCAGCACCACCTGTAAGATAATTTTCGTTATCATTAATACTTAAATTTGCTCCATTAGTTCCATATTTACTAAAACTTAAATACGCAACTGCTCCCCACTCAGATATTCTTACTAAATGACTATCATTATTTCTATCATAATTAAAAGCGTTTAAATATGCATTCTTTACTGAAATATCCCTCCAAACTCTTTTAGCTGGCTTACTACCAAGTACAATTTTATCATTTGCCAAAACATCCATAGTTTGAGATATTAATCTAATCTCCGCAGTTTCAAGGGATGCTTCATATTTTGCAATCCAAAAACCAGATGTTTCAACATCATTACCAGCATTTATATATTCATTACCTCTATCATTCATAAATGCTGGATGTAAAATATAATTATTTCCAACAGAAATTAAACCATTATTAGCATTCGCTATTCTAAGAAAAGTATTTTTATCATTATCAGAAACTTTTAAAATACCTCGTGCATCACTATATCCCAAAATATTTGTATATGTAGAATCTTCATAATAAATAATTTTATAAGCAAATCTTGGAATCCATACAAAATAACTATTATCCCTATTTACTGCATTAGCCCAAATCTTATTATCATAATCATACCAATCTCCATCCCTATCACTTGTACGAACAAATTTATAATTATCTTTATCATATTTAATTGGATTTAAATCATTTAAAATTGGTTTCAACGGCTTATCTATTTGTCTATTTTCTTTATCCAGCCAAATTATTTCAATTCTTCCATAAGTTCTATCCAAATTAACATTACCCGTATTTAATATCAAATTTTCAACTCTAGGTTCCATTTCCACTAACACAGGATCAGTTGCCTTTTTATAATTATCTTCTTTTTTGACATTATTAATTGAATTAATCACTAAAATTATTGCAATACTTATTAATAAAAAAATAAAAATACCAGAAATTATTCCAATAATTATTGCTTTCGTCTTCGTTCGCTTTCTAGTTTCATAAAAAGAATCAAGTTTCAAAGCTCCCTTTAAATCATTGCTCAATACATCATTATCAATAATTTTTTCATCATTTTTCTTCATAAAAACTCCTCATCTTCATATTATAAAAATATAAAATACTCCATAATATAGCAAAAGAGTAGAAAATATTCTACTCTTCTTATTTTAATTGTTTTCTATCTTGTTCGATTTCTTTTAAAGTTTTCTCCAAAGATTTTTGAAGTGTAGCTAAAATATTATCTGCATACTCCTTAGCTCCAGAAGTAATCTGCCTAGAACTATCATTAGCAGCAGACATTATCTGATTTTTTTGTTCATAAGCCTTTTTAGTAATCTCATGTTCATCAATCATTGCAATTATTCTATTTTCAGCTTCCTTAACAATATCATTAGCTTCTTTTTTAGCCTCAGCTAAAATACGTTCCCTCTCCTGTCTAACAAACTTTGCAACTTTTAATTCTTCAGGTAATTTATTTCTAACATCCTTAATCAAATCCAAAGCTTCTCTTTGCTCTACCATAATCTTATTTGAAAGCGGTACTTTTTTACTATTTTCAATCAGATCTTCCAAATTATCCAATAATGTAAAAATTTCCATATTATTTCCTCTCGAATTTACTAATCTTCAATTTTATCTAATAAAAATTAAATTAGCTCTACCATATTTTCTATGATCTAGAATTTCAATTCCTTGAATCTTCTCTAATTCACTTTTATCCCTTAAGTATTCATCTGTTTCAATAACAACAAATCCATCTTCTTTTAATACTTCATTTTCTTTAATCATCCTAATTGCATCAACGGATATATCTGCTTTATATGGAGGATCAATAAAAATAATATCAAATTTTTCTTTAGTTTTTTCCAAATAGTTTTTATAATCTAAATTATAAACTTTTGCTCTATTAATCAATTTAGTTTTAATTAAATTTTCATTAACAAATTTTAAACTTTCCTTACTTATATCACAAAAAACTGCAAAATTTGCACCCCTGCTCAATGCCTCAATTCCAATTGCCCCACTACCAGCAAATAAATCCAAAAAATCACATTCATATATTTTATCAAAAATAATATTAAATAATGATTCTTTCACTCTATCCTGTGTAGGTCTGGTGCTAATACTGTCAATTGAAGAAAGTTTAGTTCCTCTTGCACTACCACTTATGACTCTCATAAATACTACCTTCTCTATAATCAAGACAATTGTAGCATAATTAAAAAAAAAAATAAAGAGGTACAATATAATCAGTACCTCCAACTAAAATTAATCTTCTCTATTAATCTCTTTTATTAATTCCAATTGTGAAATTAACAAAGATTCCATTCTTGCTTTATAAACATCAAATTGTTTTTTTAATTCTTCCAATTCTTGCGATTTATTAATAATTTCTGTTTGAAGACCCAATGTAGATTCCCTTGCTCTAGTTTCAGCATCTTTTATAATTTGATCAGCTTGCTTTTGAGCAACATCCTTTACTTCATCAGAAGCTTTTTGAGCCATCATTAGAGTACTTTGTAATGTATTTTCAATATCTTGATAATGTACTAATGATCTTTTTAATTCTTCAATCTTATCTTGACTCTCAGTTACTTGTTTATACAATTTTTCATAATCCCTGGTTAACTCTTCTAAAAAATCATCAACATCTGTAGAATTATATCCATTCAAAGCTTTTCTAAATCTTTTATTTTCTATTTCTAATGGTGTAATCAAAATAATACCTCCATCTTACTAATTAGCTTTTAAAAATTGAACAGCTGAATTTTTAGTTCTTGTTTCATTAAATTCATCCATTTTAATATCATAATTAAATGGTGCAACCAAAAATATAGAATTAGAAATTTTTTCCATATGTCCATCTAAAACATGTGCTGCTCCACTAACCATATCAATCATTCTTCTTGCAACATCTTTATTTAAGAATTCCAAGTTCATAATTATAGATTTTCTATCTCTTAACAAA
>CAURYI010000067.1:0-4771 GCA_963529075.1 uncultured Eubacteriales bacterium | reverse complement strand
ATTAAACATGACATCAGCATTTTCTTGGAATGGGAAAATATTTTTATCTTCACCAGCATTAACACTGGGCCAACGTTTCAAAGTTTCAAGTGCAGAATATCCTCTAAAATTATGATCTCTAACAATTCTTCTGATTAATCTAGTATCAGTTGTAGAAATTCTGTTAAAGTAATCAATATTTAATACAGTTAAATCACTAATATAAATTTTAAATTTTTCGTTATTAGGAATACTTGCAGTCAATTTATCATTCAAACAATGAATTCCTTCAATCACTAAAACTTCATCCTCTTTCAAAGACATTTTATTTCCTAAAAATTTCTTAGATCCAATTTTAAAATCAAATGTTGGAACTTCAATTTCTTCACCCTCAATAAGCTTTGTCAAATGATCATTAAACAATTTTAAATCAAGAGCATCAATTGTTTCAAAATCATATTCACCATTTTCATCAAGTGGTGTATCAGGTCTTTCAACAAAATAATTATCCGTACCAATTGTAACAGGCTTTAATCCATTAATTCTAAGTTGAATTCCAAGTCTTTTAGCAAATGTTGTTTTACCAGAAGATGATGGTCCAGCAATTAGAACTAACTTAATTCCATCTTTCGCTGCAATTTTATCAGCAATTTCAGCAATCTTCTTTTCATGCAAAGCTTCTGACATTAAAATAACTTCATTAGTTTTACCATCTTTAATTCTATTATTTAAATGATAAATTGTATTGATATTCATTAAAGCATTAATATCATCATATTCTTTTAACGCAGATAAAAATTTCTTGCTCTCTTTAAATTCACCAACCTGTGTTGGATCTTTTCTACTTGGATATTGAACAATAAAATTTAATATCAAATAAATCCAATACTCCTGTTGAACTAGGCATTACTCCATAAAAATAATTATAATAATCATTACAGAAATATAATGAAACATTTTCTTTATTTTTATTATCAATTTGCAAAATTCCTCTAATTGTTTTTTCTTCTTGATAAAATCTAACCGCTTCATCATGTGTCATAACAACTTTTCTTATTTTCAAATCAGCATCAATTAATTCCTGCATTTTTTCTTTAACTTCTTCAATCATTTTTTCAGTAACATCCATGTTATCTATCTGACAAAACATTGAATTAGATAATTGAAAATTAACATTCAAATAACTTTCTGGATAAAGTTCATTAAAAGCCATACCCATAACAAATAATAAGCCCCTAATATAAATCTTCATTCCATCCTTATCAGTAATATCAATTAAATCTATTTTATCACCATCATTAACTTTTGTATCAAGTGATTTAATTTCATTATTTATTTTACCTGCAACAATATGTTTCTTGTAAAAATCAAGATTTGTTTTAAACATTTCTCCAATTGTAACATCATCTTTCATTATTCCAATTTCTGCATTTTGGTAAAAAACTTTCATTCGTATCTCTCCTCTTTATTTTATTTCATTTTATCCTTCATTTTTTGTAATATATTTAAAGCTTCAATCGGTGTAATAGAATCTAAATGTACACCATCCAATTCTGACGCAATTTCCGCTAATTTATAATTATACATACTTAACTGTCCAGCATTTTCAGCCTTTTCACTCTTAGATTCAGCTTTTCCATTCATAATATTTTTCTTTTCAAGCTTAAATAAAATTTCATTTGCTCTATTAGTGACTTCTTTTGGAACACCTGCTAACTTGGCAACATGGATACCATAACTTTCATCAGTACCACCTTCTACAATTTTTCTTAAAAAGATAATATCTTCTCCTCTTTCCTTAACAGTAATATGATAATTCTTTACACCATCAATTTTTCCTTCTAATCCTACTAATTCATGATAGTGAGTAGCAAACAATGTCTTACTCTTTAATTTTGAAACATATTCTGCAACAGCCCACGCAATCGAAAGACCATCATATGTTGAAGTTCCCCTACCAATTTCATCTAGGATAACCAAACTTCTATCAGTAGCATTTTTTAATATATTAGCAACTTCCATCATTTCTACCATAAAAGTACTTTCACCACTGCTTAAATCATCCGAAGCTCCAACTCTTGTAAAGACTTTATCAACAATACCAATATGTGCATATTCCGCAGGTACAAAAGAACCAATTTGTGCCATAATTGTAATTAATGCAACCTGTCTCATAAAAGTTGATTTACCAGCCATATTCGGACCAGTTATAATATTCAATCTATTTTCACTAGCATTTAATAATGAATCATTTTGAACAAAATCACCATATGGTATTATTTTTTCAACAACTGGATGTCTCCCATTTTTTATATCAATCACATCATCATCCATTATTTCAGGTTTGCAGTAGTTAAATTCATTTGCAACATTTGCAAGTCCTTGAATAACGTCCAATTTTGAAATAGTACTAGCAGTCCTTTGAATTCTCTTAGCATTTGATTGAATTTCGTTTCTAATGTTAACAAACTCGTCATATTCAAGCGCTATAATCTTCTCTTTAGCGCCTAAAATTTCATTCTCCATTTTTTTCAATTCTTCAGTAATATATCTTTCACCTGTAGTAAGAGTCTGTTTTCTAATATATCTATCTTCTGGAATATCTTTAACATTGGACTTACTAATTTCAATATAATATCCAAAAATTTTATTATACCCAATTTTCAAATTCTTAATTCCAGTAAGCTCTTTTTCTCTTATTTCAACATTTGCAAGCCATTGCTTACCATTTGTTGTAGCTTCAATCAATTCATCAATTTCAGGTTTATATCCTTTTTTAATTAATCCTCCCTCTTTCACTGTCAATGGAGGTTCTTCAACAATTGAAGCTTCAATCAACTCATATATATCGGACAAAATATCAAGTTCATTATCAATATTCTTTAAAAATTCACTATTCACATTTTTAATAGTTTCCTTCAAATTAGGCAATTGCATTATAGAATTCTTTAATGAAATTAAATCCCTGGCATTAACAGTTCCATAAGAAATCTTTCCAGCCAATCTTTCAATATCATAAATACTCTTTAAAGATTCAACAATTCTATCACTCAATAATAAATCATTTTTAATTTCTTCAACAGCATCAAGTCTTGCATTTATATCATCAACATTTACAAGTGGATCATTAATCCATCTTCTAATTAAACGTCCTCCCATTGAAGTTTCTGTTTTATCCAAAACCCAAAGCAAAGTTCCTTTTTTGCTTTTATCTTTAAGTCTCTCAGTTAATTCCAAATTTCTTCTAGAATTAATATCCAAAGCCATATATTTTACAACTTCATATAAGACAATCTTATTTAAGTTTTCAGGTTTAATTTTTTGAGTTTCTTCAACATATTTCAGTAAAATTCCTATAGCATTAACTGCTAAATATCTATCACTAATATTTTTTATTAAATTTCCCTGTTCATCAATTATATCAAAAGTATTATGAATTGTTTCATCATCAAACTTATCATCAAGTTTAGTCATAGAACTCTTCATATTAAAAAAATCAGGAACAAAATTTCTATCCGCTTCAACTTCAGTTTTTTCTATTTTTTTATCCACAGAAATAAAAACTTCAAATCTATGTTTAAGTTCATTAATTTCATTGATACTATCATTCATATAATCATTGACAATTAATTCCGAAGGATTAAATCTCGAAATCTCATTAACTAGCTTCTGAAAATTATTGTCAGATTTAATTTCAGTAGCATATGCTTCACCCGTTGAAATATCAAAAGCTGCAATTCCATAATACATGCCATCTTTAAATATAGACATGATATAATTATTCTTTTTTTCATCAAGTAAATTACCATCAGTAATTGTTCCAGGTGTCATAATTTTTATAACATCCCTTTTAACTATTCCTTTAGCGTTTTTAGGATTTTCAACTTGCTCACAAATAGCAATCTTGTAACCATTTTGCACAAGTCTTGAAGCATATATTTCACCCGCATGATATGGAATCCCACACATTGGAGCTCGATTTTCTCTACCACACTCTTTACCAGTTAATGTAAGTTCAAGCTCTCTTGAAACATTAATTGCATCATCAAAAAACATTTCATAAAAATCACCAAGTCTATAAAAAAGTACACAATCAGGATATTTGGATTTTGTTTCCAAATAATGTTGCATCATGGGCGAGAATGTAGTTATATTTTTAATCGCGTCAGCTGTAGATATTTCCTCGTATTTCATAAAATAAGTCTCCTTTTTTACTAACTATATATTATCACAAATACCACTTAAATACCATACATGATTTTCATCAATTTTGACATCAACCATTCTTCCTATAAGGCTTTTATCTCCTTTAAAATTTACAACTTTATATGAATCCGTTCTTCCAGTTAGAACATCATCATTATTTTTACTTACGCCTTCAACTAATACTTTTTGAATAGTACCAATATATTTATTTCCATCTTCCGAGATTATTTCTTCAGTCAATTTTTTAAGTCTGTCAAATCTTTTATGTTTAACATCTTCAGGTATTTGATTTTCCATTGTATCTGCAACAGTTCCAACCCTTCTTGAATAAATAAACATATAAATTTGCTCATATCTAACTTTACTAACAACATCAAGAGTATCTTCAAAATCTTCCTCTGTTTCCCCCGGAAAACCTACAATAATATCAGTTGTAAAAGTTGCATTAGGAATTTTTGCTCTAATTCTATCAACTAATTTTAAATATTCTTCCTTAGTATAATTTCTATTCATTTTTTTAAGTACATTTGAACTTCCTGCTTGTAAAGGCATATGAATCAATTTACAAATATGATCACTATTAGCA
>CAURYI010000066.1:0-4778 GCA_963529075.1 uncultured Eubacteriales bacterium | reverse complement strand
GTACTAGGATTAGCACCACTAAGTTCTTTTTCAATACCATTAAAAATTAAAACAGCTCCCCAGCCACCAGGACCAGGATTACCAGAACATGCTCCATCAGTATATAAAATTATGTTATCCATAAATAAACCTCTTAAAATTGAATTTCGTATAAATCTATGCTATTATAACAATTAATTTAAGAATAAGCAATAAGAGGAGATAATATGGGAAGAAGGATAGGAATTATTGCAGAATACAATCCATTCCATAATGGACATTTGTATCAAATACAAAAAGCAAAAGAATTAACAGGTGCAGATACTGTCATTGCAGTAATGAGTGGGAATTTTACACAAAGAGGAGACACATCATTAATCAATAAATTTGAGAAAACAAAAATAGCATTACAAAATGAAGTAGATATGGTGATTGAACTACCAACCATATATAGTATTTCAAGTGCAGAAAACTTTGCATTAGGAGGAATCAAAATACTAAATGAAATAGGAAACATAGATTACTTAGTATTTGGGATTGAAGAAGACAATTTACAAGAATTACAAGCAATTGCAGATGTATTAGTAAACGAAAACGATGAATTTAAGTCAAAAATAAAAACAGAGCTTGATAAAGGAAATTCATATCCGAAAGCAAGGGAAATAGCATTAAAAAAAGTATTATCAAGTGAAAATATTGAAAATATAATGAAAAAACCAAATAATATACTAGCAATAGAATATTTAAAAGCTATAAAAACAACGAATAGTAATATCAAGCCAATCGGAATCAAGAGAAAAAATGCAATGCATAATGATAAAAACATAAATGAAAACTATGCATCAGGAACCTATATTAGAAAATTGTTTATAGAGAATAATTTTGATGAAATAAGTAAAGTGGTTCCAAAATATACTTATGAGAAATTATTAGAATTAAAAAGTCAGGGAACCTATGTAACATCAATAAATGATTTTTCAGATATTGTAATATATAAGATAAGGATGATGACAAAAGAAGAAATTAGTAAAATAGCAGATGTAAATGAAGGACTTGAAAATAGTATCAAACTTGCATCAACAACCTGCAAAACAATTGATGAAATAATAGACAAAGTCAGCACGAAAAGATATACCAAAACTAGAATTTCAAGAATACTAACATATATATTATTGGATATAACAAAATCAGACATGGAACAATCAAAAAAGAATGATCCATATGTAAGGGTACTTGGAATTAATAAAAAATGTGAAGAAATTTTAAGCACAATAAATAACAATAAATTAATTACATCACTTAAAAAGTTTGAAGAAAACAATGGAGAAAATGAGTTGTTAAATATTGATAAAAAAGCAACAGAAATCTACACAATTAAATATCCAAAATCAGTAGATGCAAACCTTGATTATACATCGAAATTTATAATCAAAATATAATATTACAATTGGATTACATTCATTGAATAAGTACATACTTAATAATATAATACTAATGAGAAAATAGCGAGGAGAAAACTATGGGAGAAGAGACATTTGCAGAATATTTCTTAAACGAAATAGATTTTAATAAAAAATTAAATATTGTATATTTTCTAAAGAAGAAAACAGGAATATTCTATGATAATTCAGTAGTATTTAAAACAGTTATTTTGAAATTATTTTTGGACTATTTACATCAAGAATATCCAGAAGAAAAAATAGATGACAATACAGTAATATCAGCAAGATTATTATGTGATTGTAAAAAAATATTAAATTCAAGAAATCAAGAAGAAATAAGAATGTACGCTGGTAGAGGAGCAGAATTTTTATCAATGCTAGGATTTGATAAAAGATTTTGCAGAATCTGTGAAGGTGTTAACAGATATACGATTGCAGAAAATAGAGAACCAGAAAGTGATTTATTAGAATTAGCAGACCATTTCGGAGGAATGTTATTAGATAGACCAGAAAGAATTGGAATGGAAGTTGACGAAGCATTAATATTATTAGAAAATAGAAATTTAAAAGGAAAATATAATAGATATTTAGATAAATTTGTAGATTTCATACATTATGCAGAAACACTTGAAATCACAAAGGAGGTTTAATATGAAAATTGTTGGAGGAATGACTTATTTAAAGGAACAAGCAAACAGAAGAATAATAAATGTACCAAAGTTTATCGATGTAATGCTAACAGAGTTAGATAGATTTGAAGAAGCAGACTCAAAGAAAAGAAATTTAATAATATCTGGGAAATCATCAACAGAAGTTAATTTTACAGCAAGTGAATTAGCAACAGATATTGATAAAATGATGAAACAAATCGAAAGACCTGAAATAAAAGAAATTGAAGAAAATATAGTAATGTAAATTAAATAGAGAAGTAATACTTCTCTATTTTTGTGAAAGGAACAACAGTGGAAATATTTGCAGACTTACATGTACACATAGGAAGAAGTTAAAATAACAAGCCAATAAAAATAACAGCGGCCACCTCGTGAAATTTTGCCAATATTGCACAAGAATGCTATGAAAGAAAAGGAATCGATGTAGTATCAGTAATAGATTGTGCATCACCATATGTAATACAAGATATAGAAGACTTTTTAGCAACAGGAGACGCATACGAACTAGAAGAAGGCGGAATAATATATAAGGATAAAGTATGTATAATATTGGGAGCAGAAATAGAAACATCTGAAAAAAATGAAGATGGAAAAACAGCAAGCGCACATAATTTATGCTATTTTCCTAAATTAGAAGATATAAAAAATTTTTCAAAAGAAATGTCAACACACATTAAAAACATAACATTAAGTACACAAAGAGCAAATTTATCAGGGTATGACTTAATAGACATAGTAGAAAAATATAATGGATACTTAGTACCAGCCCATGTATTTACACCATTCAAAAGTTATTATGGCAATTGCACCAAAAGACTTGAAAGAATATTTAAAGAAAAATATGACAGAATATTTGCAATTGAATTAGGACTAAGCTCCGACACCTATTTAGCAGACACTATATCAGAATTAAAGAAGAAGAATTTTTTAACAAACTCAGATGCACATTCATTGCCTAAAATAGCTAGAGAATATAATAAATTAAAAGTACAAAATATTAATTTTAAGGAAGTATTTAAAGCAATAAAAGGTGAAGAAGGAAGAAAGATTATTGCTAATTATGGAATGGACCCTAAATTAGGAAAATATAATAGAAGCTATTGTGAAGACTGTGAAAGACAAATAGAAACAGAGCCACCAGCAGTAATTTGTGAAAAATGCGGTTCAGATAAACATATAACAATGGGAGTATATGATAGAATCGTAATGATTAAAGATCAAGAATCAAAATCTCCAAAAAATAGACCACTTTACAATTATCAATATCCATTACAATTCATACCGGGAGTTGGACCAAAAGTAATTGACAAATTACTGGATGCATATGGAACAGAAATGACAGTATTAAATAAAATAACAAAAGATGACATAGAATCAGTAGTTGGACCAAAATTGTCGGAAATCATTAATTTATCTAGAACAGGAGGGCTACATATAAAAGTTGGTGGTGGAGGAGAATACGGAAAATTAGAGAAATAATCCAATAAGTCTTTACTTTTTGTCCAAAAAGTGATATAACATAACAAGTTGATAGAAACAAAAAATTGAAAGAAAGATGGAAATAAAATGGATAAGGAAATAAAACAATTTTTAGCGTTTTTACAAATGGACAAAAAATTATCAGATAATACACTACAATCATATAGAAGAGATATCTTACAATTTGAAAGATATTTAAATGATGAGAAGATAAACTATACTGAAATAACAGAAGAAAACATTGAAGAATACATGGAATACTTAAAAAGTGTTGGAAAGAAAACTTCAACAATTTCAAGAAGTTTAGCAACAATAAGATCTTTTTATCAATATTTAATCAAAAATAAAAAAATTAAAACAAATCCAACAAGCAAAATTTCATCACCAAAAATAGAAAAAAGAGTTCCATCAGTATTAACTTCAGAAGAAGTAGAATTATTATTAGATCAACCAAACGAAGTTGATTTAAAAGGAATAAGAGACAAAGCAATGCTTGAATTTGCTTATGCAACAGGAATGAAAGTTACTGAAATCATGAATCTAAATATAGATGATATTGATTTGAAAAACGCAACAGCAACATCAAGAGTATCAAAAAAGGTAAGAGTTGTACCAATAGGACAATACTCATTAAAAGCCTTAAAAGAATATATTAAAAAAGCAAGACCAATCTTGATAAAAGATGAAGATAACAAAGCATTATTTGTTAACTTAAACGGATCAAGATTAACAAGACAAGGTTTCTGGAAAATAATTAAATATTATAAGGAACAAGCACATATTTCAAAAGATATAACACCATATATTTTAAGACATTCATTCGCAACACATTTATTGCAAAATGGAGCAGACCTTAAAGCAATCCAAGTAATGCTTGGACATTCAGATATATCTTCAACACAAGTATATGCACAATTCCAAACACCAGAATTAAAAGAAGTTTATAAAAAAGCTCACCCAAGAGCATAATAAAAATAATATGAGAAACTGAAATGTTAGAATCAAATTAACATTTCAGTTTCTTTTTAGTTGACTAATTAAATAAAATAACATAAAATAGTGTTGTAAGATATTTATAAATAATAATATTATATATATTGTACATTGAAAATTTAATAGAGAGGTATATTAGTATGGACATAATTATTAATGTTGCCGTCTTTTTAATCTCAGCAGTTATATTTTCGATTATAGGATACATCATGAG
>CAURYI010000065.1:0-4801 GCA_963529075.1 uncultured Eubacteriales bacterium | reverse complement strand
TGACATTTATATGTCTAAATTGATCAAAAAATCTTACTCTTTCTAATGTTGTCTTTGCTATCTCATTTCCAGAATTATCTGTTGCAGTTACATCTACAGTTGTTTCACCTTTACCTTCATTTTTGTATTCAAAAAAGTAAATTTTCCCATCTGGTAATACTGTAAAATCTTTCCCTTTCTTTGGTATGCTTCTTTGTAAACTTCCACTTCTATCATATACATCTATATTATTTGTATTTATATTATTTACATATATGTTACCTTCAAGATCATCATATACTTGATCAAATGTTGAATTAGCAAATTCATTATCTTCTGTTCTATCTACATTTACATTTATATTCGATAATACATTTAATTGATTATCATATACAGTTAATGTAACTTGATATGGATTGCTATAATCTATTGATAATACACCATTTTTTAAACTTGGTTTTCTTTTTGCACCATTTAGTTCTGGTAAAAGTTCATATGCATCATTATTTCTTATAACTGGATTTAAATATGGCACTGACTTTGTATCGTTATCAAATAGTGAATTTCCAAATGTACCCATATCTCTTGCTGTACCTTGATATTGATATCTTGCAACTCCAAAATATGATCCAACCTGATTTATAAACTGCCCTTCTGGATTGTATTTCCTTAATCCCCTTTTTGGTACATATAAATATATATATCCATCTTTACCTATGTTTATTTCAGGTATTTCTGGACTACTATCATTATCTATTTTTATTTCTTTTTGAACATTAAATTCTTTATCATATATTGTTAATATATATTTACTATTTTTAGTATCATTACTTAATGTATAATGAATTACTTTTCCATTAACATATGTTCTTCTTAATCCTCTTGTTTTACCATATGGTTTAATTACTTCAGGAATTTTTAATAAATTTTTATCTTCAACAAATGAATATTTTGCTTTTGTAGGTTCTCCTACATTTACTATATATGTTCTATCTGCTTCGTTTTCAGGTAATTCATATTTATCATTTGATGGTTTTAACTCAATAAATTTATATATTCCTTTTTTTAATCCAGCTGAATATTCACCTTTATCATTTGTTAATATTGTACGATAATTTTTGCCATTTATTACTTCATTTACTCCTACTGGGTTATTGTGAATATCTAACGCTTCTGACTCTATTCCTGATTCATCAACTTTCATTATTGAAAATTTAGTATTTGGTAATAATTCTGATGTTTTTGCATCTTTTTTGATTATTTTAAATAATGGCTCATTTGCTACAAAGAAATAAACTGTTGGATTATCAGTTTCTGCATTTTTTATATCAAGTTCTGTAGTTGTTGCCATTACTCGTGCAATATTTGCTCCATCTCTTTGTACTTTTGAAAAAATTTTATATTTTCCTGTATATCCTTCAGGTGCTACGATTTCTTCAATAGTATATTCACCTTTATATTCTTGTCCCTCTTTATACTCATAAAGTCCCGTTATAGTTGCTTCACCATTTTCATCTGTTTCTACAACTTTACCATTTAACATTCCATCGCCTTTTATTGAAAATTGTGCATGTGCTAAACGTTTGTTTACGTTTCCTTTTTCATATTTAACAATTTTCATTGTATATGTCTTTACTTTTTCATCAAATATACTAATATTGGCTTGATTTTGCTTTTCATTTGTTTCTGAGATAGTAAAGCTTTCTGGATTTCCTTTGATAGTCTCTATGCTAGGATTGCCATTGTTCTCAATTACCCTAAACTGTATTTCAGGATGTATATAATGCATTGGAGCTATAGTTTCAGTTAATGTATAAATAACATTTGTTCTTAACCCTTCAAATGTTAAATTGCCATTTTCATCTGTACTACCATATTTATTGTCATCACTTTCTCTTCCTGATATCTTATATCCTACATTTTTAAGATTTTCTTTTGTGACCTTTGATTTTTTATTTATTGTTAATTTGTATTTTTTCAAATATTCAATTTTAATATTGGCTATTGCATTTGATGTAGGTGTTGGTTGAACTTCTGACTTTTCTTTAATATATTCATTACCTTCATATACTTTTAATTCTAATATGCCATTTTGTTCAACTAATTTAAATCTTATTTTTGTATTTTTTTCTTCATAATTATTATCAATTGATCTTTCTGTTAAAGTATATTCTTCATTTACTCTTAAATCTCTTATAACAGCATTTCCACTTTGATCTGTTACAATTGTTTTTGATATTGCTAAATCTTCATCTTCTTCATTATTTTCAATACTATATACTGTATTCGCAATTGGATCTTTCTTTCCTTTTACTATTGATGAAATATTTAAGTTGTATCTTTTTAACAATTGTAAACCTACTTTATTTGATTCAGCTGTTGAGTGTAAATTACCATCTCTTTCAGTATTAAGATCAAATTTTGCAGCAACAGTTGAATATGATTTTTCATTTACTGGTGTGTTTAATGGGACGTTTACTTTATATGTTATAGTTTTTATTTCTGATGGACTTAATACTTTATTTCCAAAATCTATATAAAATGATTTTATATTATTCCAATTTGTTATTTGATCTGCTTTTTTCCATACTGCACTTTCTTCAATTGATGGATCTTCTAATTCAGAATAATATACTTTGGCTACATTTTGTAAATCTGCTGGTAGTTGTATTCCTTCATTTGTAATACTTGTATTAAATGTTGATTTTAATTCTTGTTTACTTAATGGTGTTATATTATTTCTAAATGGTATCTTTCCTATTAATTTGATATTTGATACAGATGGTGTCCAGTAATTTGCTAATTTAATATTTATTGTAGCTGTTCCTGTTCCATTACCTTCTATCGCTCCTGTTCCTGGAGCATATGTTGTTTGATTCTTTGTATTATATCCTGTTATTTCTTGAGTAACAACTAATGTATCAGGGCTTACAATTGTTAATGGTATTGTTGATATTCCGACAATATCATTTGTATTACCATTATTATTTATATCAAATTTATCTTTTGTTTCAACTTCATATTGTAAATATTCTGCTGGGTATGCATTATAATAGTAAACATTGGCTTTTGTAGATTGAGATTTAGCTAATGGATTTGTTGTAATATTAGCATTTACATTAATATGATGCCCACTTACTAATTTATTTGACTTGATATAAATTTTTAAATATTGTTTTCCATTATCTTCATATTTATCATATCCAAGTATTTTACTATTATCATTATTAGTTGTTATTTTATTTATCTCAATTTTTCTTATTTCTTCAGGATATTCTATTAATATAGTTGATTCTTTCCATCCATCTTTTCTAACTTTTTCCCAACCATTTATATCTCTTGCTATACTTTCTAAATTAATTTCATGATTTATATTTTTTTGTTTTTGATATGTATTTATTGGTTTATCTGTTCTTCCTGATAATCTTGACTTTTGAATATATGCGTTATTAGAATTTACTATTTCATTAAAATTTTTATACTCTTGTCCTTCACTAACGATTCTTGCAAATTTTGGACTTATTCCAAAATAGTTAACTTCATTATAATATTTTTGCATATCTACATTTTTTATTAATTCATCATTATTAATATTCATGATATGTTTCATATTTATACTATTGTTTGAATCAATTCTTATATGTTTTATTTTATTTGGATAAATAAATGCTTTTTCTTTAGTTTTATATTTTTCTATATCATTTTTTGTAAATGATGCTATTAATTCATTAGTATCATTATCATATATTTTTAGATTAAAATTATCTGGTACATTGTCGTATCTATCAAAATATATACCTTTATACTTAATATACTCTTCAGTTCTTATAGCTTGATCAAATCTATTTTGATTATTAAGTAATAAAATTCCTTTTTCATCAATTACTCTAATTCCTTTTGTTCCTTTTGTTGAAACAATACTTAATTCATAAATAAAATCATTATCTTCTTCTTGATGTATTCTATTATACGCTGCTTGCTCTCTTATTTTATTATGTTCTTCTATATATGGAGCAATGTATGGCATTCTTTCTCTAACATATCTTTGTACTGAATTTGCAGTTACAACCTTACTATTTGTTTTTTGTTGAAAACCTGATTTTATTTCTATTAGATTTATGAATTCTTCTTTTGTTTTTAATTTTATTAATTCGTCATCATCAATTTCTTTTAAATGTTTAAATATAGTTCTATTATCATCATTTACTTTTATATTATTTAATACGATTTTGACATGTTTTATTTTTTGGTTATAATTGTATAATTTCCAGTTATTTTCCAAAATTTCTGTTTTATTATACTCACGTATTAATTCATTCGTTTCATCATTATATATTTTGATTGTTGAATCTTCTTTTAACTTCGAAGGCTCTATGTAAAATGTTATTCCTTTATTTGCAACAATATTGCCTATATTTAGTTCTGGATTAAGTAACATATCTCCATACTTTGCTTTGTCTTCTGTCAATTCTATTTCTTCTGTTATTTCATTCTCACTATATGGATACCATCTTACTTCATAGTCTTCTGTTTTTGGTAATGTTGAATTCCCTTCATATTTATCAAAAGGATTATCTGCTTTTGGTGTTGATGCAAAATCAATATATTTCGGATATTGCTTACTTTTTACAACTTCACGATATTTAATTTTTGCTTTCAATGTTGATGTTGATATTGATTCTAAAGGATTTTGATAATTAGTGTTATTATCTGCTAGTAATGTTAATTTACCATTTATAGCGACGTCTTCGCTTTTCTTCTCTTTATTAGCCTCTTTTGGATAACGCACATGAATTAATGTAATTTCAATACTATTATATGC
>CAURYI010000064.1:0-4863 GCA_963529075.1 uncultured Eubacteriales bacterium | reverse complement strand
GGCTTATCTGTATTATTAGCAATTTATTTTGCTATTTTTTCTCGTTCAACTTTTGACAATTTATTTAATGAGTTTACAACTTATACTTTTATTTATTCTTCAATTTTTGAAAAATCAGCTTTTGTAGCTCCACAGATTGGACATGTCCAATCTTCTGGTAAATCTTCAAATTTTACTGTTTCTTTTTCATCATCGTATATGTATCCACATATATTACAAACGTATTTCATATTAACCTCCTATATATTAATTGTATTTATATAAAATGAATCATCTAATTTGATAAATTTATATTGTTTTTATAGTGGAATTATATCAAATTATTTTTTGTTTTTCTGTGACTTAGTCACAAAATTATAAACTTTTTAATTTATTTATATCTTTTAATATTAATTTTTTTCTTAAAATTGATATTACGTTTTCTTTTTCTAATTTTTTCAACATTCTTGATACTCCTTCTCTTGATGCTCCAACGTTTTTAGCTATTTCTTCTTGAGTAATAGTAATTTCTAAATTATTGTTTTTTTCATATATTTTAATTAAATATTCGGATAATCTTTTGCTTAAATCGTTAAACAACATGTTTTGCATTAATATAAGTATTTCTGACATTCTATTATTCATTATTTCATAAATATAGCATCTTACATGGATATTATTTTCAACAATTGATTTTAATATTCTATTGCTGATTACAATGATTGTACTGTCTTGTTCTGCAATAATGTTGGTTTTAAAATTATTTTTATTTATAATGCATGATGCTGACATTACACAACATTCTTTGTCTTTTACTTCAAATAAATTTATTTCTCTACCTTCATTTGACATTATATACACGCGTATTTTACCGGTAATTACTTTTGTCATTCCTAAGCATTCATTTAAATTATTATAGATTAAACTTCCTTTTTTATATTCCTTAATGTCGGAATGTTGAATTATGTCGTTTTTTTCATTTTCGTTTAAAAATTCCCAAAATGCTATTTCTGATAATATTTCTTCTTTATTCATATTTTCTCCCATTCTTTTAAGATTATAGCATATTTGCTCTTGATTTATATGAATTTTGTGTGAAGATTGCAAAAAAGATACAACTGTTAATTGTACCTGATTTGATTTATTAGATTATATTTAGTTCTTTTGCTTTGTCTATTATTTCGTCGTCTGTCATTTGTTCTAGTAAAATAAATTCTTCCATTGCTGCTGGATATTTTTGAATTACTGTGCCGTAATAATCCTTTATTTGATTTCTTAATTCTTCTATATCATACATTTATATTATTCCTTAGGATTTCATTGTGTTAATTTTACAACTTATTATATTTTGTACTAATTCCTTTAGATTTTTCTATCGGATACTTTTTTGATGATATTTTCAGTTTTTCTAGTATAATTTCTTTGGGATCAACCTCTATTTGGTGACACAATAATATACAATAATTCATTACGTCTGCAATTTCATATTTTAATTCATCTTTATTATAATCGCTGTTCCATTGAAAACATTCTAATAATTCTCCTGCCTCTATTGAAATCGACTTTGCTAAATTCTCAGGTGTATTAAATTGTAACCAATCTCTTTCTTTTGCAAAGTTAACAATTTTTTCTTCTAATTCTTTCATGTGAGTACTCCTATTTTCTATAAAATATCGTTTTTACCTAGTATTATTTGTTCTATTAAAGTTGTTTTTTGCTATGAAAACATAATAATTTTTCTTGTGGCTAAATCTTATTGTTTCTCTCTTATCTATTAGTTGGACTTGAAATATAGATAAATATTTTTTTATTTCTTCTTTATCAAATAGTCTAATATATCTATCTTCATTTAAATAAAAATTGTTCTCTAACTTAACTGCTGTTTCATTAATAACTTTTAGTGCTTCTGTCCCATTTACTGAACCAATGAATAATCCATCATTCTTTAAGACTCTTTTTATTTCTGATACTAATTTTTTGGTTGTTTTATCATCAAAATAATGTATTGATAAGCTTGCAAATACCAAATCAAAAGTTTCTGATTCAAATGGTAGTCGTTCAGTCATATCTACTATTTTTGTATTTTTATTAAATTTTTTCACTTCTCTTAAAGCAGTTTCTGATATATCTGTCGATGTTACTTCATATCCATATTCCATTAATCTTTTAGAATATTGCCCAATACCACATCCTAATTCTAAGCATTTTCCTTTATTATTGAAATATTCGATATATTCATCAATCCACATATCAATTTCTAATTTTTCATTGATTCGTTTTTTCCAATATTCATCATTTTTAAAATAATTTTTCACATTCGTATTACCTTTAATTTCTATATTATAATAATAATTTATTTTTTCTAACATCTCTATTATTTAATTATTTTATTTTTTAGCGATTATTCCATAATATCTTCTTGTTAATTTTATTTTACCATTATAAGAATTTTCTTCAATATATTTATCTAATTTTTCATTTTCTATTTCATTAGACAAATAATCTTTTACAAAACCACTTTCCTCACTAAAATTATCAATTATTGGAACTTTTAGTAAAAACTGTTTTAATAATGATTTATTCTTAAAAAATTCTATAGTATGTATTGGAACTAATTCAACATCTTTAAAACCAGCTTCTAAAACTTTTTCATAATCAATAATACTTATTGGTTTTGAATCATTGAAAGCCTGTCCCTTACCAAATAATAATTTTAAGGAATAACAATCATGTTGATCTACGCCATGTATAAATAAATATCCACCTTTTTTTAAACATTTGAATATTTGTTTTGGATTTATTACAGTGTTTCTAGCCACTACTATATCAAAATATTCATCTGGAACGTCCATCTTTAAATTATCCATAATTCTAAATGATATGTTTTTTCTACGACTTTTCAACAAGTTCTTATTAGCTGTTTCTATCATCTCTTTTGAAAAATCAGTTCCTAAAATTTCAGTTACTTTAGGAAAATATTTTAATAATTTTTCTCCTCCTCCAGTTCCCAAATCTAATATTTTCGAATCTTTAGTAGAATATTTTTTAATTAATTTAAACAAATTCCAATTAGTTAAAGTTTTTGATTCAATTTGAAATTTATCAAAGTTCCATTCTTTTATTTTTTCATAATAATTTAATTCATTTTCTTTATTCATATAATATCACCTTTCTAATTTATTGTGGTACAAAAAAGAACCTCCTTTCATGAACAGCAAAAATATACCACAAAGTTTACTGCGGTCATTTTGTCATTCATGATGAGATTCCTAGGTTCTTATCATTATTAACCCCACATATTAGTGCTATGGTAATAAAACGCGAATAACTAATTGATTTATTACAATAAAATATTAACACTTTTATATTGATATGTCAACTTTGAGATTTGTATATTTTACACGTGTTTGCGTGTGTAAAATATTATATGTGATTTTTCATTTATATGTTGTTAAAACGTTTTAATAAATTAATCTATTATTTCTTTGTTTTTTATATTTTTTTCTTTTTATCCTGCTGTAGGCTAATAATCTCTAAATAATATTCCTATTATTACTTTAGCTCTTTTGTAAATATTTTATTCATCAGAAATATGCTTTAATATTGTCAAAACTTTAGTATAGACATTAGCATATTCTTCTCTAAACATCTTTATCCTCCTGAATTTCTTGTTTTTCTTTTATTTTTTCTAATTCTTTTTGTTCCGCCTCCATGTATCTTTGAGTTTCATCAATTAAATTTATATCTTGCATTTCATCTAGAGTTTCTTTTCCTAATTTTTGTGTATTTATAGTTTTTATCTCTCCTACTTTTCCCTTTAAATTGATTTTTGAATCTAATTGTTTAAGTAATTCTGAATACATTGTATTCTTTCTATCAAATCCCGCTGTTGTGTATTTCTCACCACTTTCTTCTTTTCTTTTTATAAAACTTTCTCTTTTTTCTTCATTACTTTCTATATCCTTATTTATCATTTCAATAACATCTGATATACTTGTTTCCGTTTTTAATTTGCTGTTCAATGTTTGTATATAAGCTAGACTATTAAAATCAATATTTTCTTTATTTTTTGAGTATGTAAGAGCCATTAAATATTTTAAATAATCTGATGTTGTTTGTGGTTCAAAAGAATCAATATTAACATCCATTATTCCATTTAATTTATATATAGATTTTAATGTTTCAATTTTAGAAGAATCTAGTCTATATCTTTCATAGCTTGGCATTTCTTCGATTTTCTTTTCAAATAATTCTAATCTTTCTTTTCTTTGTTCTAATTTTCTCAACAATTGTATTTTCATTAATTCAATATTGGTAGCATCTAATATTTCTGATTTATGTAATGTATCTTCACCTAATTCTACCGTGTCTATACTATAATTTTCTGCTGGAACACTTTCTGCAATCCATTCATCTCCTCCCATTCCATTATTATAATGACCCTTTAAATATGATGTAATCCTTGGAATATGTACATCCAATCCATTAGTATTAATTTTATATACTATTCCAACAGATGGTAACATCGTTCTGCTTCTATCATATCCAAACATAATGGTGTTATTTAATGGTGTTCCATCATTAATACTGACTGCTGCATAAGCATTTCTAGCAACAATATCATAATCTGTCATATAAATACCATATTCATTTCCATCTCCTACTACTTTTCTTCCTTGTTCATCAAATTGTGGTGGATATGGTGGTTTCATCTCTTTACCTATAAATTCATAATTTTTTAATAATTCATACCTTATTTTAACACCTCTATATAATATTGGTGGTTTTTCCTTATTATAATTTATTTGATTAAGCATATCTATTTATTTCTTCTTTCATTTTTTCATTATTATCACATATATTATATAATAAAAAGGACAAATA
>CAURYI010000063.1:0-4911 GCA_963529075.1 uncultured Eubacteriales bacterium | reverse complement strand
GAATAGCCCATGGCGTGTATCATCTCATGTAAAAGAGTTATCATACTTTTTATGTCGTTACGATATTCTATATATGCTTTTCCTTTTTCACAATATGGTTTTATGTACTTTTGTTGTATATTTAGTGTTTTTTGATTATTATTGTTTTGATAAACTAAATTCATAAATTGATCTGCGAGTGTTGAATCTATCGTTATTAAAAATTGATGAGCGTATTTTATTGCATCATTTATGCCAATATTTCTCGACCCTTCTATCTCTTTAATTTCTGGACGTCTTTGTTTTAATACCTCTTCACATATTTGTTTTATTGTTTTAAAATTTGCAATATATGATTGACAATCTGGGTGTTGAATATACTCGTCTATTATTTTATTCATTTCTATTTCATCTGAATCTAATTGTTCTTTGGATATATTTTCTTTAAAATTATTACTTTCAAAATTAAAAAAATCTTTATTCATTAATTTTCCTTATATATTTTATATTGATTAATAAATATTATATCACAAAAAGAGGGAAATTCCCTCTTTTTAATCTTATATATTTTCATTTCTAATTGTTTCAATTGTATTCTGCTTTCTGATTTTTATTAATGAATATTTCATTATGCTTGCAATTAAAACTATTACTGCTACTGTTGAATACAATATTGGTTTTAATGGTATTTCAAATGCAGTATTTCCTGCTTGATAAATGATAAATGCAAGTGCTGTTCCTAAAGGAATTCCAAAAAACAATGATTTAATTCCTATAAATAATGTTTCTAATCTGATCATTCTATTAAATTCTTTATTTGTCATCCCAACTGATCTTAATATTGCGAATTCCTGTTTTCTTAATTCCATGCTTGTAGTAATTGTATTTACTATGTTTGTGACACCTATTAATATTATTATTATTATAAACCCATATAGAAATATTCCTACAAGTGTTAATAGATGTTTTCCATTATTATATGTTTCTTGAACGTTTGATATAAAATATTGCTTATATTCTTTCAAAGATTCTTCTATTTGATTTTTTACTTTTGAAGCATCTTTAATTTTATAATATGCGCTATATCTTTTTTGTTCTGTATGTATTTTATTATAATATTCATCGCTTATTATTAAGGCTTTATGAATATTTGAAATATTATCACGTGTTGCAAATGGTATTTTATTTGTTATTTTTCCAATTTCAAATGTAAGTTTCTTGTCTTTCTCATTTACTTCAATTTTGTCTTTTTCTTTTAAATTTAATAATCTAACTTCTCTTATAGGCTTTTTACTTGCATCTATTAATTCTGTAGAAATTGTATCAATTAATATTGCTTTATCTTTTATGTCATTATAATTTAATCCTAGTGATTTTATATATTTATTATACTCTATTTCTCCTACTGCAATAATTGATATATGCCCATCATCTGGATAATTTCCAAAAATTTGATTTATTTCTTTATTAAGGATCTTTTTATCGTATGTTCCATTACTACTTTGTAAAATAGTAAAATCTGTTACACCTTCAGTTGTTTTTGCAATATTATATAATTTTTTAATTTCTTCATCATTTTCCTTATATATATGACATGATACATCATAATCTATTTTTCCTACTGCTGATTCTATTTGTTTTACTATTGTTCGCATAAATGCGCTTAATGATATATATACTATAATTGATAAGACAATGGAAATTATTGTAACTCTATATCTTTTTTTGTTTCTTTTCATATTTTTATATGAAATTTCTCCACCTATATTAAATATTTTTTTAATAATTCTCGGTACTTTTAATTTTTTAGCTTTTATTTTTATATCTGCACTATTTCTTATTGAATGTATTGGTGAAACTTTTGCTGCTTTTCTAGCGATTCTTAATGATGATAAATAAATTGTTACCATTCCTAAAAATGCTGATATTGCTGCAGATACCCAATTTAAATTAAATACTAATTCAAAGTTAATTTCATTTTCTGTTACTATTAAATCATTTAAAAATAAATTACTTATTTTCACTAGTACAAATGATGCAAAATATCCTAAAAATATTCCTAGTGGTATTCCTATTATTCCAAGTATTGAAGCTTCAAATAATACATTTTTTCTTATTTGCTTTTTAGTCGCTCCAACACTTCTTAACATTCCATATTGTTTATTTTTTTCAGTTATTGAAATATCAAAACTATTTTTAATGCAAAATACTGATGTAAATATAATTATTCCTATGGCTATTCCTGCTACATATTTTAATCCAAAAAATGATGTACTTTTTTGATCGGTCTCTAATGATATTAAATATCTTTTTGATGAAAATTGATATTTAGCCTTTTTTCTTTCCTTGGCGAATTTTTCTTTTAATTCTTCTGATTTTGTTGAATCTCTTCCTTGTGTATAATTGTCTTGGACTTCTTTATACAAATTACCATCTATGCCTAGAATATCTCCAATAGCATTATATGGCTTCTTTAATCCTTCTTTATTTAATCTAATAAATAAATCTAAATTATCTTTTACATCTTCTTTACTTAAACATGTAAGCATAGTTTCCGAGACTTCTCCAGAATCATTAATAAGTTCTGATATTGGGTGTACAATTCCAACTATAGTAAATTCTCTTTTTTGTGAATTCACTATTTTCTCACCTTCTTGTATTTTTTCTGATTTTTTTAATTTTTGATTATCTTTTGAATATCTTTCTCCAATATCTAATGATAATTTATCACCTATTGCATAATTTGTATCCATTATTTTATTTAGATATTTTGTGATAACTATTTCATTTTTATTTTCTGGCAATCTTCCCTTTAGTATCTGTATTCCTAACTTTGTAATATTTTCTTTTTCTACAGCTACTATTGATCCATATTGAATTTCACGAACATTTGATTTAATCTTCCCCATACCTAAATATTTTAATTTACTAATATGTTCTATATTTCTATTATTTTCTATTGTTTTTATATCATTTAACGGAACATTATAAAATACTGTATGAAATTCTCCATCAGTTGCTTTTTCTGCTTTTATTAGTGAGCTCATACCACTAAAATACATTGTTGCTACTGCATTTATTAATGCTACTGCTAACATTATTCCTATTATTGTTACAATTGTTCTTCTTTTGTTTAATTTTAAATTTTTAATCGTTAATTTGTTAAGTAAGTTCATCTTATACCTCCTCAACAATTTTGCCGTCTTCAATTTTTATTATTCTGTCTGCTAATTTTGCTATTTCCATATTGTGTGTGATCATTATTATGGTTTGTTTATATTCTTTATTTGATTTTTTTAATAAAGCTATTATTTCATCACTTGATTTTGAATCTAAGTTTCCTGTTGGCTCATCTGCTAATATTATTGAAGGATTTGTTATTAAGGCTCTTCCTATACTTGTTCTTTGCTGTTGTCCTCCTGATTATTCATTTTTTAAATGATTTTTTCTATTTTCCAATCCTAATAATTTTAATAATTCATCTAATTTTTCTTGTTCTACTTTTCTATTATCTAATGATAATGGTAAAATTATATTTTCTTCTACGTTTAAAATTGGAATTAAATTATAAAATTGATATATTAATCCTATTTGTCTTCTTCTAAAGATTGCTAATTTATCATCATTAAAATCAAATATGTCTTTTCCATCAATATATACTTTTCCATAGTTTGGTCTATCTACACCACCTAATAAATGTAATAATGTCGACTTTCCACTTCCAGACGCTCCTACAATTGCTACAAATTCTCCTTTATTAACAGAGAAAGATGCATTGTCCAAAGCTACAACTTTAGTTGAATCCTTTCCATATATTTTTGTTAAATTTTCTACTTTTAATATTTCCATGTGTTTATCTCCTTTCACATTCTTATTTTACAATGTGTATGTTACTAGTAAGTTACTTTGAAAAATTTTTTTAAAATAATAAAAAAAGAGTGGTACAATTACTTGCATCACTCTCTTTAAATTACTTTCTTCTTTTTTCTAAACACATTACTATTAGCAGTAAAATCAAATTTATTAAACTTAATAATGCTGATATCTTAAAATATCTTGGAATATATGTTAATTTTATTTCATTATTTCCTTTTTGCAATTTTACCCCTAGGAATGCTCCATTCATTTTTACAATTTCTGTTTTTTGCCCATTAATTGTTGCTCTCCAACCTGAATCAAATGGTATTTGAAATGTTAAATATGCTTCATTATCTGATTTAATATTTATTTTTACTATATCTTTTTCCAAAGTTACTTTTTGAGTTTGTACTTTTTTAGCATATTCAATTGTCTTTTCTATTTTATGATTGTTTAGTACATATATTTTAATATTATCATTGTTTGAATCATATTTTTCTATTTTTTGTGTTATTTTGAATGTGTATTTTTGTCCTTTTTCTAGATTTACTATTTGTCTTATTCCAGTTTCTCTTTCCCATATATTTGAGTAATCTTTAAATATCTTCTTATTATTTTTATATAATTCTAAATTTTGATTACTGAATAATGCTATTGATATATTTTGCAAAGCTTCAACATTATATGTTATTTCATATTCTTTATCTGTTTTAACTATATTCTTATCTGTTTTTATTATATTCGATTTTTCATTTGAAATATTTTCTATATAATTGCTATCCGAACTTTGAATTGATTTTAATATATTGTTTTGAATTTCAAATGGATTTTTTGTTTGTTCATAAAATGGATTATCTATTTCTTCTTGTTGCTGATTTGAATTTACTATATATGCAAATGGCAATGTGTTTTGTGTTTCATATATATTAAATTCGCCATATTTTCCTCTATATTCATAACCATATATTTTATTATCATTGTCCAGATTTTCTCTTGTTATGATATATTTTACTCCCGCCAATGAGTAATTAAACCAATCCCCACTATCAGATGTTATCCATAATGCTGTTTCTC
>CAURYI010000062.1:0-5139 GCA_963529075.1 uncultured Eubacteriales bacterium | reverse complement strand
GCATTTGTATTCGCTCTATTATGCATGTTATTTACAGCAGGAATTTCTAAAAAATATATAATAACTGGTATATTATTAGTAGTAATAATCATACCATTACTATACTTCTTTGTTTTACCACCACATGCAAAACAAAGAATTAGAGTATTCCTAGATTCTTCAGTAGACCCTAGAGGATCAGGCTACAACTTAACTCAATCTAAAATCGCAATAGGAGCAGGACAATTAACAGGAATGGGATATTTAAAAGGAAATCAAACTCAATTAGGATTTCTGTATCCAAAATCTACAGACTTTATCTTTTCTGTAATAGGAGAAGAATTAGGATTTGTAGTAGCAGGATCAATTATAATTTTATATGTAATACTGATAACAAAATCAATATCAATAGCTAAAACTGCAAGGGATGAATTAGGCTCATTGATAGCCAGTGGAATAACAGGGATATTTTTCTTTCATATGATTGAAAATATTGGAATGACAATAGGAATGCTTCCAATCACAGGTGTTCCATTACCATTTGTAAGTTATGGTGGAAGTTCATTATTAAGTAATTTAATAATGATAGCATTATTATTAAATATAAGTGGTCGTAGACAAAAAAATATTTTTATAGAATAGGTCAAAAATGATAAAGAAATTAAAAATAGGAAATGTAGAATTAGAAAATAATTTAGTTTTAGGACCAATGGCAGGCTATACAGACCTGCCATTTCGTATTATTTGTGAAAAATATAATCCAGGTCTTGAAGTAACAGAAATGGTTAGTGCAAAAGGTTTATACTATGATGATTCAAAAACAAAAGAATTATTTAATACAACAGGTCAAACAAACAAAATATCAATCCAAATATTCGGAAGTGATGTAAAAGCAATGGGTTATGCAGCAAAATATTTATCAGAACATAATATTGGAGATATTATAGATATAAATATGGGATGTCCAGCACCTAAAATAGTAAAAAATGAAGACGGAAGTAAGCTTTTATTAAATTTAGATTTGGCAGAAGATGTAGTAAGGTCAGTAGTCGATAACAGCACTAAACCAGTAACAGTAAAAATAAGAAAAGGCTGGGATCATAAGCAGATTGTTGCAGTAGAAGCAGCAAAGAGAATTGAAAGAGCAGGGGCATCGGCAATTGCAATTCATGGAAGAACACGTTCAGATTATTATACAGGTACTGCAGATTGGGATATCATTAGACAAGTTAAGGAAAATGTAGGAATTCCGGTAATAGGAAATGGAGATATAAAAACACCAGAAGATGCTAAAAGAATATTTGAACAAACAAATGTTGATGGAATAATGATAGCTAGAGGAACTTTAGGTAACCCATGGATATTTAAACAAATAAAGGAATATTTAGAAACTGGAACATATTCCAAAATAACAAATGATGAACTACTAAAAGTAATGTTAGAACACATTGACTTAGAAGTTAAAGAAAAAGGCGAATACACTGGAATTCGTGAAATGCGAAAACATGTTTCATTCTATTTAAAAGGTCTAAAAGATGCATCAGAAATGAGAAATAGAGTAAATCGAATAGAAAATAAAGAAGAATTAAAGCAAACATTAATTGAATATTTAAAATAGCTCGGCACATATGTACCGAGCTTTTTATACTTTTAATTTTTTGATAATTTTTATTTCATTATATAATTGTTTAATTCTATCCTCACGAGCAACAATTGCATCACTAAACTCAACAATTAATTGATTATAATTTTCAATAGTTTCACCAGGTTTTAAGAGCATTTTCATACCAGACTTGTAGTATTCTTTTGTACGCTCAGAATGAGCAGATTGAATTTTTTTATTATAAGATTCAACAGTACGTAAACGTTTTAATTGGTCTTTAAGATAATTGATATAATTACAAATTCCAGCAATTTCATATAAAATATCATCTATAACAACTTTAAATAAAGCCTTTAAAGGTTTTTTGTTAATTTTACCAAGATGTTGGTTTTGTTTTAAAAAGTCCAGAGCAACAACATTTTTTGGAGGTTCAGTATCCACAATCATATCCTTCAAAGTTTCAGATATATTAACGTGGGTTTTATAATGACGCTTGGTAACAAGAGCATCATATTCATCAGCAACTCTAATTATTTGACCAGATAGAGGAATGTCTTTTTTTGTCAATCCCCTAGGATAACCAGTACCATTAAGAGCCTCATGGTGATACCAAGGTCCATCGGAATAATACATTAAGTTATGATCCTTCATGCAATATTCATAACCTTTAGTCGTATGTGTTTTCATAATTTCGAACTCTTCCGGAGTTAATTTTCCATCCTTGTGAAGAATCTTAGGATCGATAAACAATTTACCAACATCATGAACATATCCAGCAACAAGACAATGTAAAATAAATTTGCTATTAAAATGCATATAAGTACAGATTCTAGCAGTTAAATTACCAACATTTTGACAATGTTTATGAGTCATAAAATCTAGATTTTGCATAACAGATAAGCTATTTTGTAAATCTGGATCCAAATCATGAATATTAACATTATAAGGACTATAAAATTCAAATTTTTCTTCTAACATAATTTCTCCTTCGTATAAAAATATTTTAGCATTAAAAAAAATATGTTTCAACTAGTCAGCTAAAATAGACAACACAAAGCTTTTATGGTAAGATAATTAAGACAAAATGGATATTATATCAAAATTGAAAGGAGCAATGAAATGTATCTAAAAAGACTTGAAATTCAAGGATTCAAATCATTTGCAGATAGAACTATTTTGGAATTTCAAGGTGGTGGAATAACAGCTGTAATAGGTCCAAATGGATCGGGTAAAAGTAATATATCAGATGCAATAAGATGGTGTTTGGGCGAACAAAGTATGAAATCTTTAAGAGGAAGTAAATCTGAAGATATTATATTTGCAGGAACACAGGCAAGAAAAGCACTATCATTTGCTGAAGTAGAAATGACATTTGATAACAGTGATAATGTTTTAAACATAGAATTCCAAGAAGTAACAATAAAGAGAAAAATCTATAGAACAGGTGAATCAGGATATTTTATAAACAATGTTCCTTGTAGATTAAAAGATATAGTTGAATTATTTATGGACACTGGTATTGGAAGAGACGGTTATTCAATAATAGGACAAGGGCGTATAGATGAAATATTAAGTGCAAAATCAGAAGATAGAAGACATATATTTGAAGAAGCGGCAGGGATTGTAAAATATAGAGTCAGAAAAGAAGAGTCAGAAAAGAAATTAGAACAAACAAAGTTAAATTTAATAAGAATAAACGATATATTAACAGAAATTGAATCAACAATAGAACCATTAAAAGAACAATCAGACAAAGCAAAAAAATATTTAGATTTAAGAGAAAATTTAAAAAATATCGAAGTGGGATTAATTTTATCAAAAATAGATTCGACAAAACAAAAATTAATAGAGATTCAAGAAAACAAAGTAATATTCGAAGAAAATGATAAAAACGAAAACAATAAATTACTTAAATTACAATCAGAAAAAGAAGAATTAAAATTAAAATATGAACAAATTATTGAAGAAATAGAAAGAATTCAAAATATTTCATCAGATAGTAAAACAAAATTAGAAAAAATAAATTCTGATATCAATTTAAGTAATGAAAGAATTTTAAATAATAATGAAAACATATCAAGGCTAGAAAATTCAATAACAGAAACAACAGATTCAATAGCTAAATTAAAAGAAGAAAAAGAAAATAAAAATTTCAAAAAAGAAAATTTGGCAAAAAATAAAGAACATTTTGACAAAGAATTAGCAGAAAAACAAGCAGAATTAAATAAAATAACACAAACACTATCATCAAAAGCAAAAGAGATTGAAGAAAAGAAGAAAATAATTGAAGAAAATACGGAATTAAAGTATGAATTACAACAAAAATTAAATGAGCAAGAAATAACTATCAAAAACGCAAATGATAGAATAAAGCAATTAGAAAAAGATCTTGTATCCATTATTTCTAATTTAGATAGAAATAGAATAATAAAAAACGAAAGATTACTTCAATTTAAAGAAATTGAAAACAATAGAAATAAATCAATTGTAGAATTATCAGCAAAACAAGAACAAATAAATCAAATTGACTTAAAAATAAAAAGCTTTGATGAAAAAATAAATTTATACCAATCAGAAAAAAGAATTAAAGAATCAAAAGTAAAATTCTTAGAAGAACTTGAAAGAGAAAAAGAAGGTTATGCAAAAGCAGTAAAAAGCATAATAACTGAATGTGAAAAAAATAACGAAATAAAGCAAGGGTATAAGGGCGTAATTGCAAACATAATTAAAGTAGATAATAGATACGCTACAGCAATAGAAATGTTGTTAGGTGCAGCAATACAAAATGTTGTAACAAAAACAGAACAAGATGCAAAAACAATGATTGAATATTTAAGAAATAATAATTTAGGTCGAGCATCATTTTTACCAATGACAACTGTTAAAGGCAATAAACTTGATAAATACAAATCAGTTGATGGCACGATAGGAATTGCATCAGATCTAATATCTTATGAAAAAGAATATGATGGAATAATGCAAAATCTTTTAGGAAAAGCAGTTATTGTAGATTCGATGGAAAATGCAATAAAATTAGCGAAAGAAAATAGATATTCATTTAGAATAGCAACACTTGAAGGAGATATAATAACACCATCAGGATCAATGACAGGTGGATCAATAGCAAAGAAAACAAGTAATATTCTAGGAAGAACTGAAGAGATAAAAACTTTAAAACAAGAAGTAATAAAACTAGAAAATTCAATAAAAGAATTAGAAGAGCAAAAAGAAGAGTTTTCAAAATCTAATGCAGAACAAATTGAAAGTATTGAAAAACTAAAAGCAGAAATGCAACAAAGTGAAATAATTTTTGCAACAGAGCAAGAAAAAATGAATTCTATAAATAAAGAAGTAACATCACTAGAGAATGAGAAAAATAAAAAACAACAAGAAATTACAAACCACAATAAAAATATAGAAACATCAAACAATAATAAAAATCAATTTTTAGAAGAAATAGAAAAAATCGTAGAAAATTCTAGAAGATTAAATGAAGAAATCACAGAATATGCAAAAAAACATCAAGCATACCAAGATAAAATTGATATACTTAATGA
>CAURYI010000061.1:0-5140 GCA_963529075.1 uncultured Eubacteriales bacterium | reverse complement strand
AACAAAACAATAAAAATAAAATTAATTATAATAATTATTACAATTATAAGTGTATTTATAAATATGATGGTAATATATCAATATTGTATAAAGGATTGGATTTGTTATCAAGACAATGTTTCTCAAAAGTATGAAATGATGGGGATAGATGTGTTAGATTATAGAATATATCTAAAAAGAAGTGGATTTGTTTATATACCAAGGAAAGATAATAGAATATTAGATAAAGGTGAAATTAACGAATTAAAAAATTTAGTAAAAGAACTAAAAAATAGCACCATATCTGGAAAATATGATTATTACGAAGATGGTTTATTTATTGATGGAAAAAAGTACGATAAAACTCAAGAAAATGAATATACATATGATAGAATAGTAAAAATATTAAAAAATTCTGCTGATTAAATATGGATTATAATAAATAAAGAAAGTGAGCAAGTATGGAAAACAAATAAGAAAATTCGCCGGATGTAAACATTAACTGGTATCCAGGTCACATGGCCAAAACCAGGAGACAAATACAAGAAGACTTAAATATAATAGATATAATAGTTGAAATAGTAGACGCAAGAATACCATTATCAAGTCAAAACCCAGATGTAAAAGAATATTCAAGAAAAGTAAAAAGAATAATAGTCTTCAATAAAGCAGATGTAGCAGATGAAAGAGAAACAGATAAATGGGTAAAATTCTATAAAGAAAAAGGCATAAAAGCAATACCAGTAGAAGCAACAACAGGAAGAGGAATGAGCAATGTAACATCAGCAATAACTGAGGTATATAGCGAAATAAGTCAAAAGTATATAGAAAAAGGAAGAACAGGTCATAAAATCAGAGTAATGATTTTAGGAATTCCAAACGTAGGGAAGTCAACATTTATAAATAAATTTTCAGGAAAAGCCTCAACAATAGTAGGAAATAGACCAGGATTAACTAGAAAGAAACAATGGATACAAGTAAATGATAAAATTGAAATTATGGACACACCAGGAATGTTATGGCCAAAATTAAATGATCAAGAAGTAACATTGCACTTAGCATTCATGAATTCAATTGGATCAGCAGCAGTAGATAAAGTCGAAGTAGCTTACTACTTGCTAAAATACCTAATAGAAAATTATCAAGAAAATCTAGAAAAACGCTATGATATACAAATTAATGATATAATAAGTCAAGAAACAAAAGAAGATGATTATTACGAATATGAACAAACTGATAGTACAATGCAAGTATTAGAAGCAATTGCCAGAAAAAGAGGAGCAATCTTATCAGGTGGAAGAATTAATGAACAAAAAGTAGCAGATATTATATTGGGAGAATTTCAAACAGGAAAAATTGGTAGAATAACAATTGAAAAAGTAAAATAGGGAGATAAAATATTGGATTTTCAAGAAGAAAATATAACAAAAAATGAAACAGAAATATTAATGATGTCACCATTAACTTGGGCGTATGTTGGAGACAGTGTATATGAACAATATATAAGAACATATTTGTCAAACAGTACAAACTTAAATCCACATAAAATGCACATAAACTCAATTAAATTTGTAAAAGCAAGTGCACAAGCAAATTTATTACAAAAATTAAGTGAAGAAATTTTAAATGATGATGAAAAAGATATTGTACGTCGTGGAAGAAACACTCAAAGCCATCATTTACCAAAACATGCCTCAGTAGAAGAATATATGTATTCCACAGCATTTGAAGCATTAATAGGATTTTTATACTTGACAAAACAAAATAATAGGTTAAAAATAATATTAGAAAAATGTATTGAATATGTAAATAATCAAGAAATTTAAAAAAAGGAGGTACAAATGAAAAATAAGCTATTACATAGAATATTAATAATACTAATTGTTGTAGGAATAGTTATAGCTTCTATAATTGCAGTAAAAGCGATTATGATTAAAAAAGTAAATTCAATCAAAGAAATAACAGCCGACCAATTCAAACAAAAATTAAGCGATAAAGGATACTACATATCATCATCAATGAATGAACAAAGTCCTAAATATTTAAAAACAGCATATACAGCAATATCAAAAGATCAAACATATGATATCAAATTCTATGAAGCTCAAACAGACGAAGATGCACTAACAAATATATTTTTAAAAGAAAAAGAAGCTATAGCAAAAGAATCAAACAAAAAAGTTCTAAAAGATATAAAGATCAAACAATATAATTATTATGAAGTTATAATAAATGACAAAATATATATTGTGATAAGAAACAGTAAAACAGTAATAATAACAAAAATAGAACAAAATAAAGAAAAAGAAATTAAATCAATATTAAAAGAATTTAATTATATTTTATAGGAGGAAAGTATGGAAAAAAACAATGTACAAACAAAATTACACGAAAAGTAATGGTTCCTACCAGTATTATTTGTAGTAATTATATTATCAAACATAATTGGAGTAGCAATAATGATGGCAATGCCAATGTTCACTTTTAAAATGGGCGGAGCACTTATGTCAAAAACAACAACATCAGAAAAGGCAGAAAAAATCAATTTAAAAGAATTAAAATTAGGAAGCAAATTAGGAAAATTGCCAAAAAGTAATAAAGGCCAAATTAGTTCAAACAATGAAAAAGAATTGATATTAAATATCCCAAACATTACAACAAAAGATTATGAAGAATACATAAAACAATGTAGAAAAAATTTCAATATTGATGAAAGATTAGTATCAGGAAGTTTCGAAGCATATGATAAAGATAATTATAGATTAATGTTAGATTATTATGAACAAAGAAAAACATTAAAAATATATGTAATCTCACCTAGAAAAAATCCAGAAATAAAATGGCCTACTACAGAACTTGCAAAAACTATTCCGGAAATAAAATCAAAATCAGGAATTATTGGAAGATCAAATCAAAAAGAACTTCAACTTACTATTCAAAATACTACGAAAGCCGATTTTGAAGAATATATAGAGAGATGTAAAGCTGCTGGATACAATTTGAATTCAGATCAAAAAGAAGATTCATATTTTGCAAAAGATGCACAAGGAAATACATTATCTTTAAAATATAGATCTGGCAGAGAAATGAGCATCATCGTAATAAAAAGAACAGCAATAACATCATCAAATAACAAAGAAAACCAAGCTAATAAAGTATCAATAAACAATGCTGTAGCACCAAATAATGCAACTAATAGGACAACCAATAATACAACAAGTAATACAGGAAACAATAACAATATAAACAAAAATTTTTCAAACAATATAGTAAAGCAAGAAAATAATTTATAATAAACAAAAACTGTGTAAAATTCAAATATTTTACACAGTTTTTTTGCATTTTAAACACTAATAATCATTTTAATGAAACGAATTTGTAATCTAAAAATTATATAATATAATCAAATGAATTTATAGTATAGAGGTTAAATAATGGAGAATCTAATTGTCATAGAAGGAAAAGAAAAATATCAATACAGTGACATAGAAAGTTTAGTAGAAAATTTCATAAACGAAAACTATTTTTATATGGCTGAAGCGGAAAGAAAAGCAGAGCTTGAAAAAAGGGCAATTATGAATAATCCACAAAATAAAATAAAAATATGCAAATTAGATAATAAAACAACAAATTTCGATAAAAATGCATTTATTATATATGATGAAATTACATATATATTATCATTACTGAAATTTAATAAAATAATCTTATTAGAAAAAACAAATGCGAACATATTAGGAAAATACATTAATAAAGAAAATATTGAAGAAAATTATATAATTATTAATAAATTCGTAGATGAGATAATGCAAAAATATTTAGAAAATAATTAAAAGGGAAATACAATGGACGAAATTGAAAAAAACTTGAGATCTTTGTCAGATGAAGAAAAGATAAAAAGACTAGAATATGAAACTAATTATTTTTATATAAGAGTACTTATTGAAAGTTTACAAAGTGATGAGTTAAAAATGAGTATGCTTGATAAAATACACGAAGAAGACAGAGGAGCGATAGTAAGCACAATAACTTCAGACGATATCAAATTAAATTATATAACAAACGTGGATCAAAGTATTAGTTGCAAATATGAAATAGTACTAAGCATGAAATCAGATGAATTAAAATCAGTATCATTGGACATGTTTGGAGAATACGATAGGCAAGCCATTATTCTAACAATGAAGTCGGATGAGATGAAAATTGAATCAATGAAAGGATATTTAAGATTTTACAATTATTTAGAAGTTATAGAAAGTTTAACATCAATTGAAAAAAAGATTGAGAATTTACCATTACTTCAATTTCCGGAAAAGATGGAAAAAGTACTAAGAAATATCAGACTTAACAGCGATGAAGAAAGAATAAAAATAGCAAAGTTAATAAAAAAAGACTCATTATCTATAATATTCATAAAAGAAATAGAAGATGAAGAGAAAAGGATTGCAGCACTAGAAGGGATAGATGACGAACAATCAAAAAAAGATGTAATAGTAACATTAAGCGAAAGAAACAGAATCAGATGTTTATCTAAAATAAAAAGTCAATTTTTACAAGATAGAATATTGCTAACTATTAGAGATGAAGATGTAAAAACAGAATATATACATGAAACAGATATTGAATCATTAAAATATAAAGTAATTTTAACATTTAACAGCGATGAAAAAAAGTTGAAACTATTAGAAGATGTGCATTTTAAGGATGAGGACAATACAGCAACAATAATAGCATCATTAAGTAATGATAATTTAAAATTGAAAAAACTTGAAGAAATAAAAGAAGAGCAAAATATCACTTTAATAAAAATGTCATTAAGTAATAGAGAATATCAAAGAGAAAATTTTCTAATTCAACAACCAACATATTCAGAGATTGGATTGGACGAAGAAATAACAATAGGAATGGAAATTGAATCCGAAGGATATTTAAGTAAATACATAGAAAAGATAAAGAAAATTCTTAAACGAGATGAAAGCAAAGAAGCCAGGGGATGGGATATTAAACCAGATGCTAGCTTAGAGGAAGGCGTAGAAATAACATCTCCAATTTTAACAGATAATCAAGAAGATATAGAAGATATATACATGATATGTACAATGCTACAAAAAATTGAAAATGAAACTAATGAAAGATGCGGTGGACACATACACATAGGATC
>CAURYI010000060.1:0-5164 GCA_963529075.1 uncultured Eubacteriales bacterium | reverse complement strand
CTAAAGAACGGTGTAGGTCTAAGAGCATACGCACAAAAAGACCCAGTAGTAGTATACCGTATGGAAGGATTCGACATGTTCGATGAAATGATCTATGACATTCAATACGATGTAGTAAAACTATTAATGCATGTAACAGAAAGAGATGAAGGTGCACAAAGACAACAAACATCAGAAATAACAAGTGCTAAATTACAAGAAACAAGTGCAATTGAATTAGTCGACGGAAAAATTTCACCAAAAGAAGGTGGAATTGACAAAACAATCCGTAACGAAGAACCAAAAGTAGGCCGTAACGACCCATGTCCATGTGGCAGTGGTAAGAAGTATAAGGCGTGTTGTGGTAGAAACTAGTAAAATGAAGGATTTATAGAGATTTGAATAAATCTAAAAAGTGAAATATAATACACTTACATACGTTTTTTATAAATGATTTTGAAAGATTATCTGGATACCTGGATAATCTTTTGTTTTTATAGTATAATTGAACTTGGGAAAAACAAAAATAATTTAGATATTAAATGTTCATAATATAAAGAGTATTTTTAACAAATTGAACAAGATTTTTAAGAGAGATTATTTAATAATTTCTCTTTTAATTATTGACTAAACTAATGCGATTAGTTATATTATAAATATAATTAGTTAAAAGGGGGTTGAAATGTCAAAAAATAATATTAGTGATGGGCTTATTATTACAACTTCTGCAAAGCTATCAAACGAAGTAGGATTAAACAATTTATCTTTAAAAATGATTGCTGAAGAATTAAATATTAAATCTCCATCTTTGTATAATCATATATCAAGTCTTGACAAAATAAAAGAAAAACTTATGATTTATGGTTGGAAAGAATTAGGAGAAAAAGCAACAGAATCTGCTGTTGGCGTAGCAGGATATGAAGCATTACGAAATATGTGTTATGCCTTTTATGATTATGCTACAAATAACAAAGGTGTATTTACTGCTATGCTATGGTACAACAAATTTGAAAGTGAAGAAAAAAATGAAGCTACAGTAAAATTATTTAATTTATTATTTAGAGTATTACAGCCGTTAAATATTAGTGATAATAACATAGAACACATTATAAGAACTTTAAGAGGGTTTTTAGAAGGTTTTGCATTACTTGTTAATAATAATGCTTTTGGTAATCCAATATCAATTAAAGAAAGTTTTGATTTATCATTGGATATAATACTTAATGGGATAAAATCATTGGAAGGAGTAAAATAGTATGAATGGATATGTAAATTTAAGTTTAGAAAATATTGAAGAAGAACACATTTGTTGTGCAATAGGAGATCCAAAACATCAAGAAGGTGTTGATTGTAAAAAAGAATGGATTAAAAATAAATTAAAAGATGGACATGTTTTTAGAAAATTAAATGCCAGAGGTAAAATATTTATTGAATATGAGCCAATAGAAACAGCTTGGATTCCAATTAACGGAAAGAATTATGAATATATTTATTGTTTATGGGTTGCAGGAAGTTTTAAGGGTAAAGGCATCGGAAAAGAATTATTAGAATATGCAATAAATGACTCTAAAGAAAAAGGTAAAAGTGGTATTTGTACTTTAGTTTCTAAAAAGAAAAAGCCATTTATAGGAGAAAAGAAATTCTTTGAACATTATGGATTTGAAGTTGTAGATAGTATCGAAGATTATGAACTAATGGCACTTAAATTTGAAGAAAGTGAAACACCTAAATTTAGTGATAGTGCAAGAGCTATGAAAATTGATAATCAAGATTTTACAATTTATTATAGCAATGAATGTCCTTATGTAGAATATGAAGTTAAAGAACTTTCAGACTATGCAAAAGAAAAGAATATAAAACTAAACTTTATAAAAATAGATTCATTAGAAAAAGCAAAAAATGTACCTTGTATTTTTAATAACTGGGCAAATTTCTATAAAGGTAAATTTATATCTAATACAATATTAAATGCAAATGCTTTTGAAAAACTATTAAAGTAGGGATTGATATGGAATTTATAAAAGCTAAAACTATATTAGGCAAAGTAAACTATGGTAATGAGTTGTATGGTGTAGATTACAATATGAATTTATATAGAGGTTGTCCTCATAAATGTATTTATTGTGATAGTAGAAGTAATTGTTACCATATAGAAAATTTGATATGGTTAGAGGCAAAGAAAATGCACTTGAAATTTTAGAACAAGAGTTAATTAATATGAACAAACAAGAAGTGCATTAAAACTAATATCAAAATATGGATTTAGAGTTAGTATTGATACGAAAAGTGATTTAATATTAATAGATATAGATTTACTAAAAGAAATAAATTCAAAAAATAATGTTATTATTAAATTTATTATTACTACTACAAATGATGAATTGTCAAAGATAATAGAGCCCAATGTATGTGTATCTTCTAAAAGATTACAAGCAATAAAAGAACTAGCTAATAATGGAATATTTGCAGGTATTATGATGAATCCTGTTTTACCATTTATAACTGATAAAGAGGAAGACATAAAGGAATTGATAAGACTTGCAAATGAATATGGTGATAAATTTATTCAGATTTATATGGGAATGACATTAAGAGAAAATCAAAGAGATTATTATTTTGACAGATTAGAAGAACATTTTGAAGGATTAAAAGATAGATATATTAAAACCTATGGAGAAAGATATAATTGTATGGTTCCAAACTATAAATATTTATTTAAAGTATTTGCTGAAGAATGTAATAGATATGGAATACTTTATAAAATGGAAGATATTATAAAATCATACAAAAAGATAATACAAATAGTTAACAAATATCTTTCTTCTAATGTTAACAAGATTTTGGTATTACAAAAAAGATGAATTCCAATTATTAGGTAAATTTTCCATACGCTTTTATATACTAAAATTAAAAATTTCATCATTTTTTGCATGGATTTTAGTGCATTTAAGTTGTTTGAAATTCAAAGAAGTGGGCTAAAATGAAGAAAAGTGCAAAAAAATATACCTCGAATAGTACACCATGTGGCAGTGTTAAGAAATATAAGAACTGTTGTGGCAAACAATAATACTAAATAAATTAATTATATATTAAATAAAAAAGTTCAAATTTTTGGACTTTTTTCTATTTGTATACTTTAAAAATAGCTGATAAACGATAATGAAATACATTGAAATACTTGTAACAAATAGACAATATGATATTATTAATATAATTATAAAAAATGGAGACTTATAATAATGAGTAATGTAATAGATAGTGTTAGTTATGATCAATATAAAAAATTTGTGGATTAGAATTAAACCATAACAATGGCGAAAGAATAATTTATGAATCAGTATAATATATCGATGCAAATGGAGCATTTTGTTTTCCAAATGAAAAATTAAATATTAATTTTTCAACTTTTAAAACAAAAGAAGATGATTTTTTGAGAGAATAATAGCAATGGTTTAGATATAGATAAGTGTGAAGGTTTAATAAGTATAGTAGTGATAATTATCTTTTACGAGCAAATTATAATAAATAATATACTAAAGGATGTTATAATGTGATTATTTTAGATGTTAGCAAAATGTCAAAAGATTTTGAATATGAAAAACTTTTTGAAAATGTATCGTTTTGCTTAAACGAGGGTGAATCAATAAGAGGTGATGTATTATGGAAAAATTTTATTTAGAAGAACCATGTATAAAAAGAAAAAATGAAGCAATAGCTTTTATTAATGAATTTTATGAATATAAATCTGATATAAACGGAACAGGTGGATTACAAAGATTTTTATCTGATTATGAGGGATGGTTAGAAAAATTAGAGAATGATTATAATAGGATTCCAGATGAGACTAGAGTTCCAGCAAGAACATATTTTTTGATTAGAAAAAATGATAATAAAATTGTTGGTATGATTAATATTAGGCTAGTTCTAAATAAAAGCTTAAAAAAATATGGTGGAAACATTGGATATTGTATTAGGCCTACTGAAAGAGGGAAAGGCTATAACAAAATAAATTTATATTTAGGTTTAAAAATATGTCGAAATTATGGAATTAAAGAAGTTCTTTTAGATGCAGATAAAGATAATCCAGCATCATGGAAAACAATTGAAGCTTTAGGAGGAATAAATATAAGAGAATATTTTGATAATGAAAATTCACATTCTATTGTAAAGGATTACAAAATAAATGTTAATGATAGTATTGAAACATATTCTAGTGAATATGAAAAGAATATAGAAGATAGAACATATAAACTCAAGAAACTATAAAGATAATGTGGAAAATATGATATTATTAATATAATTATAAAAAATGGAGACTTATAATAATGAGTAATGTAATAGATAGTGTTAGTTATGATTAATATAAAAAAATTGTGGATTAGGATTAAATCCTAACAATGGCGAAAGAATAATTGATGAATCAGTAGGATATATTGATGCAAATTTAGCATTTTGTTTTCTAAATGAAAATTTAAATATTAATTTTTCAACTTTTAAAACAAGAGAAGATAATTTTGTAAGAGAATAATGACAATAATATAAAAATTAAGGATATAGTTGGAATGAAAAAATTATATAATTGAAAAGGAGAGGTAATAATGGATAAATATGTATGTAAAGTAGCAACAGTTGATGAAATGAATAATAAGTGGGATTATGAAATAAATCATGCAACTAAAAATAAAGAGAATTGGATTATATGGAAGAAAGAAAATATTGAAAGATTTCAGAATGGCTTTATTATACCATATTATGGAATTTTGAATAAAAAAATAATCTGTGAGTGTACAGCTGCACTTAATTCATTAGTGGTACAAAATGCAGAGGGTTTAGTAGATAAAAGAACAGCATATTTAACAGGATTTAGAACAATTTCAGAATATCAAGGTAAGGGATATTTTTCAAAATTATTCAAATTTATGATTGAAGATTTGAAAAACCGAGGATATGAAAAAGTAACTATTGGAGTAGAACCAAACGAAACTAAAAATAAAGAAATATATTTTAAATATGGATTTAATGAACATATAAAAGATTCTAAAGAATTTTATCCTAATGGAACTGAAATTGATGTTGAGTACTATGGAAAAAAACTATAAATAGATTTTTCTCTGACCTAATGTCTAAACGTAAAAATCATACATAGGTAAGTTTCAATATTAATATATAATAAAAAGGGCAGATA
>CAURYI010000059.1:0-5172 GCA_963529075.1 uncultured Eubacteriales bacterium | reverse complement strand
ACTAAGAATTCACTTGTGATTTCTAAATTCAATTCTTGCATTGTTTTAATATAATCTAAATACTGATCTGTTATTTTATTTAAATTGATATCATATATATCCATTTGATTTTGAGTTACTAAATGCAACAATAAATCAAGTGGTCCTTCAAAATTTTCTAATTTAATATTATATTTACTTGTTTCTAATGATAATAAATTAACCATTGTTTTCCTCTATAAATTCCTCTTGTGCTATTCTAATTGTTTCGAATAAATATCCTTTTCTAAATAAATAATTCTTTATATCTTGTAGTTCTTTGTTTGATTTTTTAGTGAACATTTTCTTTGCTGATTTGATTTCATATTCGTATAATTCATCATAATGTTCTTCAAAATATTTATCTATTAAGTTACGTGAGATTTCTTTTGATTGTAATTTGAATCTAAGTTCTTTCATTGATAAGGCTTTTAGATTTAGAGCATCAAGAATATATTTTTCAATATACTCTTGATCATCTATATATTTAAGTTCTTTTAATTGTTGGATTACTTCAGAAAGAAGTTCATTATCATATTCATCTTTGAATTTATTAAAAACTTCGCTTTCTGTTCTCTTTTTAAATATAATGAATTTTAATAACCTAGTTTTAATTTTATCTTTTTGTTTTAATTCTTCTGTTATTGTAAATCCTGCTTTACATCCTTTGAACTTATTTGTTTCTGCCATTGTTATTAATCCTCTGGTTCAATTTCTTGTTCTTCATCTATTACTTCTTCACATAGGCTTTGTTCAAATGCTTCATTGAAATTTTTTCTAACTTTTTGATCTAATTCTTGCATTAATTCTGGGTTATTTTCAATATATTTCTTAGCATTTTCTCTACCTTGTCCAATTCTTTCTCCATTGTAGCTGAACCATGCTCCTGCTTTCTCAACTATGTCTAGATTTACTGATAAATCTAATATATTTCCTGATTTTGAAATACCTTTTCCATAAATTATATCGAATTCAGTCTCTCTGAAAGGTGGAGCTACTTTATTTTTTACAACTTTAACTCTTACTTTATTTCCTACAATTTCAGAATCTTGTTTGATTGCTTCAATTTTTCTTATGTCCAATCTAACTGATGCATAGAATTTTAAAGCTCTACCACCCGGTGTTGTTTCAGGGCTTCCAAACATTACACCAACTTTTTCTCTTAATTGGTTAATGAATACTAAACTTGCATTTGATCTATTTAATACACCTGCTAATTTTCTTAATGCTTGTGACATTAATCTTGCTTGTAATCCAACATGTGTATCTCCCATTTCACCATCTATTTCTGCTTTTGGTACTAATGCTGCAACTGAGTCAACTACAACTAAGTCTATTGCAGAGCTTCTTATTAAAGCTTCAGCAATTTCCAATGCTTGTTCACCAGTATCTGGTTGTGAAACTATTAAATTATCAATATCTACACCTAAATGTTTGGCGTATACAGGATCAAGAGCATGTTCTGCATCTATAAATGCTGCTTCTCCTCCTGACTTTTGGCATTCTGCTATCATATGTAATGCTAATGTTGTTTTACCTGATGATTCTGGTCCATATATTTCTATAATTCTTCCTCTTGGTATTCCACCTATTCCTAATGCAACATCCAAGCTTAATGCTCCTGTTGAGATTGCTTCTACATCAGTTGTTTTGAATTCTCCAAGTTTCATTACAGCACCTTTTCCGAATTGCTTTTCAATTTGACTTAATGCTAATTCTAATGCCTTCTCCTTACCCATTGATGTGTCTATCATTTCTTTTTCTTTCTTTGCCATTTTTGCCTCCATTTAAAAACGTTTGTTTTGTTTTACATTTCTATTATATAGTTATTTTTTTATTTGTCAATACATTTGTTCGATTTTAATTATCTTTGTCTATACCATTTGTCAAAATTGTTGTAAATATTGAAGCTTGTAGGTGAAAAATTTCCTCCCACGTTTGCATTTAATAATAATGTTCCCTTATTTCTATAAAGCGGTAGATAAATTACTTGTTGATTTCCTATTTTTTGAATATCTTGATATGAATTTAAATCTTCTATCTTTGATATGACATCTCCATTATTATAGTTTGCAAGGTTATTTGCCCCATAGAAATAATCCAATGATGGATTTATTGAATTTAAAATTCCTGTTAACATTACTTGGTATGATTTATTTTCTATTGCATTTTTATATATCTGAGAATTTACTGAACTAATATTTACAGTTATTCCTGCCTGTGCTAATTGTGATTTTATATTTTCGGCTACTTTGACTCTATCTGCATAATCTTGACATACTAATATTGTTATTGTTAAAGCTTTTCCATCCTTATAGTATTTGCCTTTAGATATTGAATATCCGTCATCTTCTAATGCTTTTTTTGCTTTTTCACTATCATAACTTAATAATTCTTTGTCAGTACTTAAGTATGATCCATAATCCAATGGTCCTTTAGTTATTGTCTTATTATTATTTAATACATTTGAAATTAATAGATCTTTATTAATTCCATAGGCGATTGCTTTACGTACATTTAGGTTTGATACTACTGAATCATTTTGATTAAATGCTAAAAAATCATATTCTCTTTCTGAATAAACCTTTTTATTATATCCTATTGTACCCATATATTCTGTAAAATTTGATAAATGTGTATTTACTATATCAATATTATTCATTTTAAAATCATTGAATATTTCACCTACTGAATTATATTTATGTACAGTAATTGACTTTGTTGTGATTGTTTTTTCTTTGTTATGCCATCTTTCATTTTTTACTAATAATATATTGTCATCATCTATGCTTGCTATTCTAAACATTCCCGTACCTATTGGAATTTTTGTTGATGAATTAAAGTCTTCGCTTTTATAAAATTTTGATGATACTATTGGAAAGGTTAAATTATATTCGAAAAAGGTTACTTTTGAACTTAAATTGATAAGCATTGCTGAATCATTGATTATATCCATTGATTCAATTTGAGCTACATTACCATTATATACTGATGATGAATTTTCTTTTATTTTGTTTATTGTGAATTCTACATCTGCTGTTGTTAATGTTGTTCCATCCTGCCATTTAATGCCTTGCTTTAATGTGATTTGGTATTTTATATCACTAATTTTGGTAAGACCTTCAATCAAATTATTTTCAATTTGATAATCCGAGGTTAAATTTATCAATGGCTCAAATATTAACTTATCTAAATTCAAGATTTCTTTGTTTTTAGTTAATATTGGATTGATAGTGTCGTATCCTGAAATTCCCATTTTTAAATTATCTACTATCGCTACATTATTTTCTGAAACTTCATTTATTTGACTTTCTTCTTTTTTAGTATTGTTTCGATATATAAAAAAAGTTGCGGTTGAAATAACTCCAACTACTATTATTATAAATATTATTAATGTGATATTATTTGTGTTTTTCATATTTTCTCCATTTACAAGTATATATTATATTGGTTTTTTATTTTTGTCCATATATTATTTTACATACTGTATACAAAATAGTTACTTTATTTTACAAATGTACTCTATAAACGCTTTTTACCTTATTCGTTTTGTCATCTATGTCAAAAATTGCACCGTTTAGTTCTACTGGTACTTCTGCTACTTTATATTTTTCTGGTAATGATTTTACAAATCTAATTAATGCTGTGTTGATATCCATTCCTAAAATTGAGTTGGATGGTCCTGTCATTCCTAAATCAGTGATGTATCCTGTTCCTTTAGGTAAAATTCTATTATCAGCTGTTGGAATATGTGTGTGTGTTCCAAACAATCCTGTAATTCTTCCGTCTAAGAAATGTCCCATTGCTAGTTTTTCAGCTGTTGCTTCTGCATGAAAGTCAACCATATAGATATCTGCTTTTACTTCTGTAACTATTTGATCTGCTATTTCAAATGGATTGTTTGACATTACATCATTAATGTTTGTTCTTCCAATTAAATTTATTGTACATATTTTTTTATTGTTTTTTTCTATTACAACATATCCATGTCCTGGACATCCTTTTGAGTAGTTTGCTGGTACTATTAATTTTGGTATGTCGATTAATTCAAATATATCTTTTCGTCCCCATGTATGGTTTCCCATTGTATATACATCAATATTTAATTGATTTAATTCATTAAATATTTTTTTAGTGATTCCTCTTCCTTCTGCTACGTTTTCTGCATTGACTATTGTAAAGTCTATATTTTCTGCTTTTTGTAAGCTTGGTAAATCACTTTTCAGTTTTTCTACAGCGCCATGTGATACTAAGTCACCAATCGCTAAAATCTTCATATACTTTGTTTTCCTATCTTTTATATTTCTTTTATAACTTTGGCTATCATATCATTTTATTTGTTTTTTTTCAATGTTTTTCTTTTTATTATTTTGCTGGATTTTCACCATATAATCTCCTTTTTTGTTTTCTCTTTTTCTTATTTTAAATTTGCCAGATTTTCTCCATATAATACTTTTATCTACAAAATAAAAAGACCTATGATTTGTTCATAAGTCTTTATTTTGCTTTATTTTGCATATTCAGTAATTCGTTTTTCTCTAATAATGTTTACTTTAATTTGTCCTGGATAATCCATTTCATTTTCAATTCTTGCTGCTACATCTCTTGCTAGTAATACCATTTTGTCATCTGATATTTTTTCAGGTTCTACAATTATTCTTACTTCCCTACCTGCTTGAATTGCAAATGATTTTTCTACACCTTCAAATGAGTTTGCAATATTCTCAAGACTTTCAAGTCTCTTAATATATGCTTCAAGTGTTTCTCTTCTTGATCCTGGTCTTGCTGATGATATTGCATCTGCAGCTTTTACAAGTATTGCTTCAGGTGTTTCTGCTGGTACATCATCATGATGTGCTTCTACTGCGTTTATTACTTTTGGATCTTCTTTATATCTTTTTAGAACTTCAACTCCTAATTGAACATGAGTACCTTCCATATCGTGATCTAAAGCTTTTCCTAAATCGTGTAGTAATCCTGCTTTTCTGGCAATTTTTGAATTTAGCCCTAATTCTTCTGCCATTATTCTTGCTAAGTGTGATACTTCAACAGAATGATTTAAAACATTTTGTCCATAACTTGTTCTATATTTTAATCTTCCTAGTAACATTATTATTTCTGGTGGTAAGTTGATTACTCCTGCTTCTATTGCAG
>CAURYI010000058.1:0-5410 GCA_963529075.1 uncultured Eubacteriales bacterium | reverse complement strand
ATTCTAAAACATATGCATAAATATGAGCTTCAGAATAATTATCCATCATAATATCTGTATACTTATGAATTTCATAAAATCTCTTTAAATCCATTTCATCCAATTTTGTATCAGGAATCTTTTTTAGATATTTATCAACAACATCCATATCCTTACTTAACACAAAAATTATACCTGTTTCAAAACAAATAATAACACTATTTTCTTTTTCAAAAATATTAGCATAATAATTATTACAAATTGGAGCAACAATGTCATTTGTCAACTCACAAAAATCATCAACATTCTTTATATTAAATGTCCATAAAAAAATATTTCTGATTTCAGCCGAAAAATAATTATAAATTTCACGATTATTAGTTTTATCAAAAATTTTAACTTTAAAACCATCATTAAGTAAATTCAAATAAAATTTACTTAACTCATTTGGAACAACTGCTCCAAAATAAATTTTAGAAATATTCATCTCTTCCCCTTTTAACGCCTATTCATTAACATCAGTGTAATAATTAGCATTTAAATCAACACATAAATGTAATTTACCTATAAAATCAATTTTAGGATTATTCTTCAATTCCAATGAAGGTTCCATTATAACTTTACCATTATAATCTATAACTCCCCATTTTCCATCTTTTTTTACACCAATATAACCATAAGCATTTTCTTCAGTCACATCATCGTAAATATAATTTACAATAACTTGACCATCTTTATTTACAAAACCATATTTTCAATCTTTTTCAGAATAGAATAAAGTGTTTGTTTTCATAACATCCTTAATATCTTTTTCTTCAAAATTAAAATTGTAATATTTATATTTTCCGCCAACTTTAACTTTAATACAACCTGTAGTTTCATTAACTTCAGAAACAATACCTGTCACCTTTACTTCAAATGTAGATGTCATTAAATCAGACTCAGAAACTTCAACTACACCTTCAATAAATCCAACATTTTTTCTATATATAATATTTCTATATTTAAAATCAACTTTAACTTCATTATTAATATCAACAATTCCGTAAGTAGCTCCTTTTTTAACAATATAATATTTATCAAAAATATATTCAATATAATCATAATCTTTTAATTTAGAATTTCCTTCTAAATCAAGAACTTGATATTTATCACCTTTTTTAACAACAACATATTGATTATCAATACTAAATATATCATCAAATTTACCTGATAATTTAGAATTTCCATCAGCATCAATTAATTTTAACTCATTACTAGTTGTCTTAACTGCATAATAACCACTACCATAAACATGTTTAATTTCAGAATAAATAGTATCCAAAACCTTCTTTTTAGCAAAAGTAATTACTCCATATTTTCCAGAATCATTTTTAACGACAAATCCATTCTCATAATTACTTGTTAACAAAGAAATATCAGCATATTCATTTTCAATAATCACACTACCAGCCGCATCTATTAAACCTTTTTTAGAATTTTTAACAGTTACTAATACATTTGTAGTTTTTTGCAAACACTCAATATCATCATAAATCGCATCAACTAATACTGTTCCAGAAAAATTAATTAAACCATATTTTCCATCTTTATGGAATTTCAAAACCTTAGTTGAATAAATTACATTTCCATTCGAATCCATACTTTGTAATGCATCAACTCTATCATATTCCGTAAATAATTTCTTACCCTGCTTATTAATAACTCCCGAAGTATATGTTTTATTAACCAAATTAAGATTTTCATTATACAAAAAAACATCTTGCGTAGGATCCGGAACAATCAAAATATTATCATATTCAGCTTTAATAATTTCTTCACCCTTAGAATTAATTATTCCAAATTTTCCATCCCTAAAAACAGAAACGTAAGAAATAGCAACATTTTTTGTATCTTTCTTACTTCCTAAATACTTAAAAAACTTAACCAAACCTACAATAGCCGCAATAATCATAATAAAAACAATTACTGTTATTACAACTTTTTTAATATTAAGTTTTTGCTCGCCATCATAACGCTTACCCTTACTCATTTAACCACCACCATTATTTAATATTCATAAAAACATTATTAATTAATCTTGTCACTCCCTTAACTTGCATAATTTGTATCTCTTTATCAAATTTATTATTTTCTTCTGCCAGATAAATCTTCTTATCATTCAATATTTTTATAATTTCATCATCGGAAATAGATTTGCTAACATTTAAAACATTAAAAATATCATCTAAAATATTATTTCTATTTTTATACAATTCATCATATAAAATATTAGTTTTATTATAAGACATTGCATTTTTTACTTTGATTTTAAAATTACTAAGTTTTTCTCTTCTTTTTTCTTTTTCAACATCTTGCTTCTCTTCAATTTCCATCATAGCTTCAGGCAACATTTTTACATCATCAGTATAATCTACTTTTTTCACTGCTCTCACAAATAATAAAACCATCATACCTATTAACATTTCAATCAATATTATCAAATTAATTTTGTATTTAAAATTAAAATAAAAAACTAATCCAATAAATAAACTATTCATAAAAAAGAAAATAATTTTATTCATCCTATTAAGTAATGCACTAAATAAACCAATAAAAATAAAGTATGCAAAATAATGCATTGGTTCATCAAACATTATAAAGCCCAGAACAGAAAAAACTATTGACGCTACCATTCCATATTTTAATTTTAATTTCGATGTAACCAACCATAAGTCAGCCATAATCAAAATTCCTGAAATCATTAAAGTTATTTTCCCATGAAGTGAAAATAATGGAATTATAGCCACTGCTATAAAAACTCCAGCACTAATAATTTCAATTTCTGAATACGCTTTACTCTTTCCAAAATTTTTAATCACATTAATACCATTTGAAAAAATCTTATAAAAAATATATTCCAAACATAAACTAAAAATCGTAAATTCACATACAGCATAAAAAGGATATTTTTTCATATACATTAACATCGAAGTAATTATTGTAATAATTACAACTCTTTTACCCAATTTATACTTTTCACTATCCATCTTAATCTCAATAGGTTTCAAAATAAATATTGATAAAATAAACATCAATATTTCAACAATATATATACCAAATCCACCCGTTCCAAATCTAAAGCCCAAAGTAATTGCTTCCGCAACAAGAACTCCGCCAATCGGAATATCATTTGCAATCATAGCAATAACAAAAGCTACGGAAATAGGGATAACAATATTTTCATTATTAAATTTTATATTCACAAAAGAAATCAAAATACTAAAAATAATGAAAATACCATATTTCAATATATCCAAAGTATTAATTGCTTTCCTCTTTTTATCATTAGTATCACTGTAATTTAAAGTACTATTCATATATCCGCCCTTATATTCTTACGATGATTAACTATGCCTATTTTATCTTAAAATCATTAAAATTTCAATAGAAAAAGAAAAGAAGAAACCACATAAAAATTAATCAGTACTAACCATATAAAAAACTCATCAGAGTTGCTTATAAGCACTCTAATGAGCTTTTATTAATATTATTTAGCTTAGTTATTCTCTTGCTTTTCTTGATATTGTATATCCCATTGCTGCTACTAGAGCTGTTAATGTAATTCCAACACCAATCATTCGTAATAAATTATTAATGTCTAGTCCTGTCTTAACTACTAAAACAACTGTTGCTTTATTATCTTTACCTTTCTTCTCTTCTTCAGAATCAGTCTCATCAAATCCAGCATCATTTTTTGTTTTATCAATTTCAACTTTATTTACTATATTTCCAAAGTTTTCTCTACCATTCTTCCATGTAAGGGTTACAATTATTTCCTTTTCTTCACTTGGATTTAATTCCACTTCCTTACTCAAAATCTTACCATTTTCAAATATCCAATCTGGATTCTCTTCTGGTAACATTTCGAAATATTCTGGTAAATACTCTGCAACTATAGCACTACCTTTAATCTCTCCTGTGTTTTTTACTTTGACAGAATATCTAATCTTAACTTTACTATTATTTACTTTCTTAACTGGAATATCTAATTTTGTAAATTTACCATTTGCAAAAGTTTTTTGTTCTCCATCAATACTTCCATCTTTAACATTTTTATAAACTTCCATATTGAAAATTTTCTTCTTATATACATAAGTAACTATTTGCTCTTTTGATGTAATTTCTATGTCTTTTGGTTCTTCTAGTAAATTATAATATGGAACTTCTTTAGGTTTTATATTAGCTCTATCTCCAATTTTTCCTTCAATCAGTTCATCATCATATAATTTCTTATCAGAATCTTTATCAACATATCTTACAATCACTTTTCCATTTTTCTTCTTATAAATATAGCTTATTATCTTTGGTTCCTGAGTAATAACTCCATCTGGATCTCCATCAACTTTGATTAATTCATAATCATTATCAACATTGTCCGGTGGTGTTGTATGATATTCTTCTCCAACTTTTCCTTCAATTACTTTATCTTCAGAAACTTTTCCATTATCACCTGGAACTATATATTTTACAATAACTTTAGATGTTAAGTCAGTTGGTATCTTTTTACCACCATTCTCATCTATCTTTTTATTTGTATCTTTTAAGTCAATATTTACACTTACTTGATTATTTACATCTTTTGCCTCTGGAGTAATCTTTAAATCCTTATAAACGACTTTAATATTTCTTATAACATCAATATCTTTTACTCCATTTTTATAAGTATCTATTCCATTAATATTTTCAATAAATGTAATTGTTTTATTTACACTATCATAAACTCCATCACCAATATCTGATTTTGCTTCATCTATTTCAAATGGTAATTTATCAATAATTGTAATTTTTGCTGTTCCAATATATTTATCAATCTTTCCACTATATTTAATACTATATGGAATTTCTTGATTTGCATCAGTAATTTTTTCCAATGTTGATGTCTTGTCAACTTTACTATCTGTTAATTCTCCATCACCTGTTAATCTCATTGTATTTGTAATTACATTATTATTAACTTCTTTTGAATAAAATAACAAATCTCCTTCATTTACTTCTTGTTCATCAACTGAATAATTAATTACTTCACCATCATTATTATATTTTGGTAATTTCTTAAATGTATATGTCCATTCACTTCCTGTTCCTGTAATAACCTTTTCATTAACTATATCATTACCATTTTTAACAACTAATTTAATTGATTCTGGACGCTTATTTCTAGCATTACTATCATCATTCCATCTCTTTACAACATTTAAATCAATTGTTTGTCCTGGTACTGTAAATCTTTCTGTTACTACAAATCCCTTATCTTTATCACCTTTAATTGATGGTACATAGAATTCCAAATCATTTGGATTATTTGGTATCACTTCTACTGTATATGGTATTTCTTTTCCACTTCCATCATATTTTGGAACATCTTCAAATTCTTTTGTCCAACTATTAT
>CAURYI010000057.1:0-5485 GCA_963529075.1 uncultured Eubacteriales bacterium | reverse complement strand
GATATAGATATTTTAAGAATATATAAAGAAAGCAAAAATAGATATGGAGCACCAAAAATAAAGAAGATTCTTGAAACAGAAGGAAAACACGTAAGTCAAAAAAGAGTAGCAAAAAGGATGAAATTCTTGAAAATAAAATCATGTATAATTAAGAAATATAAGCCATCGAGTAGTAACAAAAAAGTTAATACAGAAGGTAAAGAAAACTTGTTAAAACGATAATTTAAAACAAATACATTGAGAAGTAAAATGGTGTCAGATATAACATATATTTATGTAAAAAAATATAGTTGGACATATTTAGTAACGGTAGAAGATTTGTGTAGCAGATCAATAATTGGATATAGTTATGGAAAAGCAATAGATGCAGAATTAGTAATGCAGGCTATAAAAAATGCGGAAGTAAAAAGAAAATTTAATAAGAATGCAATATTTCATAGTGATTTAGGAAGTCAATACACATCAAGCAAAGTTGAGAAATACTTGAAGGAATTGGGATTAAAGCATTCATATAGTAAAAAAGGATATCCATATGACAATGCATGTATGGAAAGCTTCAATGCCATATTAAAGAAAGAAGAAGTAAATTTAAAAGAATATGAGACATTTGAGGAAGCAAAATTAGCAATTTTTACGTTTATTGAAAGTTGGTACAACAGAAAAAGAATACATTCATCAATAGGTTATAAAACACCTTATGATATAGAAAAATTTTCATCGTAAAAATTACACGGTTTTGTGTCCAAAAACTTGACATAGATTCAGTACGATCATATATTTATTGATGATGATAATAGAAAAATTGTTCTTTTTGATTCAAAGTATTTTAACGCGGAAGTGGATCAACTGAATTATAAACAGTTATTCTATCATTATAATGTAAAGCAAAAGTACCCCAAATATATTATATATAATGGATTACTTTTACCTACAGAAAAAAACTACTATACAAAAATTCATGTGGATAGAACTGATTTAGATGGAGTTAAAATAGTAGAACATTACATTAACTTAAATTTAGTGTTGGATTATTATTCGAAATCAATATAAGGTAAGGAGGTAAGTGAAATTTTGAAAAAAAAGAACAAAAATATATCGTTTTTGAAAATAGTGTATTTTGATGAAGAAGCAGCGACAGATTTGATTTACATGGAAAATAAAGGGAAGATAGTAGAGTCAATTGTAGATACTGAAAATAACAAATTGGATACAAAGACAAGTGTTGAAGCTGGTATTGGAGCTAAAACTAGTTTGCTTTCTTTGTTGAGAGCAAAGTTTAAAATTGGAACCGATATTTCTGTTGGGTACGGTTCACAACAATTAATTAATCAAGCAATTACGAATACTGTATTAACGGACTATTTAGACTTAACAAAAGAAAATAATCTTGTGAAAAAATTTGATAAAGCTTCTGTTTATCCTTTTCCTAATTCACTTACATACTTTAAATTAATTACTCCATATATGGTAATGACTGAAGGTAAGATGGATGCAGGGGACATTAAGTTAAATATTCAAATGATGGATGAGGCGTTAAATAAAGGTAAATGCTATTTTGAAATGGTATTAGAAGATGAAGGGACAAAGTCAATATTACGATTTAATTTAAAATCATTTAAAAATTCATATTCTTTATCAGACTTAGTGAAAATGGAATTAACTTATCATGCGGTGCGTGTTGGTAAAACTAAATTAATTAATCTTGATGCCTCGAAGGAGTTCGCATATGAAAATATTGATAAAGAGATAGATGGATATAAAATCGCTAACGAGATTGAATCAATATCTGAAGATGATATAGATGTATTTGATGTATTGTTGACAGGAGTGAAAAATGATTAAGATTTTTTATGGACCAGCAGTCGAATTTGAAAAATTCCTTCCCAATGGCACTAGACCAAAAACTTTAACAAAATTAATTACTGAATTGGATGCTCAAAATAGAAAATTTGATATAGTATTTCCTCAAGATAAAAAAATAAAAAGAAAAAAAACAAATATAAAAAATTTGATTGCTACAACTGAAGAATATTCTAGACTTAGTGATTCAGGTATAAATGGTTTTCTATCCTTGATAGCGGAAGTAAATATTAGTAATATGTATTTTCAAAATCCGCCAGATACAATTGTACAACAACTAAAAGGAGTTTATGGAAATATATCGATAACTGAACACAGATACAAAAGATTTTCTGTAGATATGGTAAGAAAATTCTATAGAGACTTTGGTAAATATATACTGGGACAAGATGATTCAAAAAATAAGTTAGCGACAAATCTTTATAAAATGTCTCAGAACTATAATAAAGATAAGCCTTTAGTAGTATTATTTTATGGACCAGCAGGAGTAGGAAAAACTGAAACAGCAAAATATATTGCCAGCCTAATGGAAGAAAAAGTGTTCAGGAAACAATTTTCTATGTATCAAAATAATTCTTTTGCAGATTATGTCTTTGGTGCAAATCATACAGCTTCTTCACTTGCAAGAGACTTAGTAGAGAGACAAAGTAATGTTATATTATTCGATGAGTTTGATAAACCTAATAGCATATTTTATAGTGCATTTTACCAGATGTTTGATGAAGGTATTTTTGTTGATAAAAATTATACGTTAAATTTAAAAAATAGTATTATTATTTGCACTTCGAATTTTGTGAATTTAACTGATGTCAGAAAAACTCTAGGGGATCCGATTTATAGTAGATTTGATACTTTTATTGAGTATAAGGAGTTATCAGAAGAAATTTCTAAGGAACTGATACAGATAAAATTCTTGAAAATATATGATGGCTTAACTGAAACTGACAAAATATTGCTAAACAAGGAAGAAGCATTAAGCAATATCCTGAGACTTGCTAAGATGATGAAAAACGCAAGAGAAATTGAAAGAGTAATAAATGAATATATTTTTTCGCTGCTTCTAAAAGTAAAAATCGAAAATATTTAATTACCTTTCCATCTCCATACCCATATATTTTTCATAATTTTTTCTGATTTGATACAATTCTTTCATATCGGATTTTGCAGAAGAATACTCTTGCATTAGGGTATTCTTTTTTTCATACAATGAATCAAGCTCTTCCAGAATATCCTCGGAGTTTGGAAGTTTTGAGTAAGTTTTTTTAGGTCTGAAATGGCATTTTCATAGAGTGTTATTTCTGACTTATGTTCTTCAAAAAATCCTTATCAGATGGATTGGATGGTATACAATAATTTAAACAAAAAAGATAAGGACATGTTATAATAAAAATGGAGGAACAAACATGTCAAGAAGAAAAAGAAGAACATTTACAGAAGAATTTAAATTACAAATGGTACAATTATATAATAATAGTAAAGCACCATCAGAAATAGTAAAAGAATATGACTTAACCAGATCAGCTCTAATGAATTGGATACAAAAATATAATAAAACCGGTTCATTTAAAGAAAGCGATAATATAAGTGAAGAAGAAAAAGAATTAAAAAAATTAAAAAAAGAAGTTCAACAATTAAAAATGGAAAATGATATTTTAAAGCAAGCAGCGCTGATAATGGGACGAAAATAGAAGTAATATTAAAAAACAGAAAAAAGTACCATATCAGCGCTATGTGCAAAATATTAAAAATATCACGTTCATTAATTTATTATAAAAGAAAGAAGAAAAATAATAATATAGAATTAGAAAACAAAATAAAACAAATATTTAAAGAAAGTCGAAACAATTATGGTTCATGAAAAATAAAGGTAGAATTAAAGAAGAAAGGATATAATGTAAGCATTAGAAAAATAAGAAGAATCATGAAAGCAAACAATTTCATATCAAATTATACAATGAAACAATACAAAATAAAGAAAAATCCGGTAAATAATGAAAAAGTAGAAAATATATTAAACAGAAAATTTAACAGAAAAAATGAATTAGATGTAGTAGTAAGTGATTTAACATATGTAAATGTACAAGGAAAATGGAATTATATATGTTTAATAATAGATTTATATAATCGAGAAATAATAGGATACGCAGCAGGAAAAAATAAAACATCAGAATTAGTAATAAAAGCAATAAGTAGAATAAAAAGCAATTTAAAAAATATAAAAATATTTCATACAGATAGAGGAAATGAATTTAAAAATAAAATAATAGACGAATTATTAAAAACATTTAAAATAGAAAGATCATTGAGTAAAAAAGGATGCCCATATGATAATGCAGTAGCAGAATCAACATATAAAATAATAAAAACAGAATTTGCATATAATAGAAGATTTAATAGTTTTGGAGAATTAGAAATAGAATTATTTGACTATGTTAATTGGTATAATAATATAAGAATACATGGTTCATTAAATTATTTAACACCAATTGAATATAAAAAAGTGTCCTTATAAAATTTGTACAAAAAAGTGTTGACAATCCAGTACAATCAAACTTACCAGCCAAGTATTTTACAGGAAACATCAAAGAAATCACAGATGCCGAATTCGAATAATTGCTAGGATACAAAACACCAAACAAAACAATAGACTTAAACAAAATAAATGATAAAAATACAATCGAACAACTAAAACACACTAAAATTGGAAAAATAATATTTGATCATGAAATGCAAAAAATGCAAGAACTACTACAAAATCAAAATGTAAATAAAGCAACAAAAAAAATGATAGACGAATTTATAACAATAGCCAAAAACAATTCCGACTTTCAAGAAAATGCCTTCGTAAAAGAATATTTAAAATAATTATATAAAATTAAAATAACTACAAAACACTGTAGTTATTTTTTGGAAAACTAACAAATAAATCGCAAATACATGCGAAATAAAATAAAACAAAAATATCAATATAGAATATTGACAATTTAATGCGAACAATATAGAATCATAGCAATAAAAAACTAAAAAAGGAACAAAGATGCAAAAAAAAATATTTGAAACAAAAATGAGTAATATAGATATTAAATCTAGAATAAATGGTTTCCTTGCTACAGTAAAATTAGGAAATTATAACAAAGAAGATGTTGAAACTTATTATCAAAAAGCTACTCGTAAAGCAACCGAGTTTAGAATACTAATTTTAAGATTAAAAAAGGCATTAGATAATTATTCAAAAGATTCTAATATAAAGTTGCTTTCATTTAAATATAATACAAAAACAGAATTAATAATTGATATTAAAAAGAATGAAAAAGAATATGAAGAGTGGATGAAACTTTGTAAAAAGTTAGAAAAAATCAGAAATGAAAATAAAAATTTTAATAAGTCAGTATGTTTTTCTAATATTCGAAAATTAATAAAAGATAATAATACAGTAAAAATCGGACAAATAGAAAAAGAAGCTAGAATTAGATTGGGTTATATGGCAAGGTTAGAAAAAAGCGATAATCCTGCAGAGCCTAGTATTGAATTTGTAGTAACGGCAGCAAAATTATTAAATGTGACAATAGACACCTTAATAAAAAAAGATCTTTCTAGTTTGACATCTACTGAAAAATATTTAGTT
>CAURYI010000056.1:0-5547 GCA_963529075.1 uncultured Eubacteriales bacterium | reverse complement strand
CATAATTAATTCCTTTCGCTCTTTTCTACATTACTATTATCATTCATATTGGTCAAATTGTCAATATTTTTAATATATTTAACAACCTCAACATTGCTATTTTTCGCTCTTTCAACCATTTTTTCATAAATTATATCACGTAGTTTATTTTGAGCATCCTTTTTATTTAAACTCATGTCAGGATAAAATGGACCATCAATATATGAAACCATTTTTACCTTAGAACTATTATTCTTTTTCTGATATGTGTTTGTGACGCAAAAAACTGGTTTATTAAGTTTAACTGGATAAGTAAATGATACTGCTTTAAAATTGCGTATCCCAATGTAATATGGCCAAATATGAGCCTCTGGATATATAGTAATTGATTGTTTCTTATTAACTACCTTATCTTCTATTACTTCCATAAACTTTTTAGTAGCAGTTACATTTCCCGGTATTGGAATTGCACCAAGTAACTCCACTAAACCACCAAATGGTTTAACAGATATATTTGCCGGATGCACAATTAAATAATTTCTTTTAGGTAATACAGACATACTAGTAGTAAATGTATCAGAAAAAGCTTGAGTATGATTACTATATATAAAAAACCCAGTATCTTTACACTCTTTATACTTTTCTCTTCCAATAAATTTATGACCAAATTTAAATTTCAAATAACACCATTTAATTGGAATAGTTAAAATATTCTGTATTAACGCCGAAAAACACTCCCAAATAAAAGAGTGCTTATATTTATATTTTTCATCAATAACTCTCGGCTCAATTACTACTGTAGAAAATTCATCATTTAATTCATCATTATAATAAATAACTTTATTTTTCTTCATTTCCATCCATTTCATTTAAATAAACTAAGGGAGTTTTATAGAAGTCCTCATATATTTTCTTCCAAACTTCATAATTCTTCTCCATCATTATATTTTCATTTTCCTTATTAGTTTTTGTAGAATCAGGATAAATAGGTTTCTCAAAATGAATAGTATATTCCTGAATAGGATATCCGTCATCACCAATAGTTTCACTGTCCTCCATAGTTATAAAAACCGGTAAAATAGGAACTTGATTCTTAACCGCTATAGAAAATGCTCCCGGTTTCAAAGGTTTTGGTTTTCTATAATTCCACCACATACTTTGTTCAGGGTATATTAGAATATAATTTCCTCTAGAAAGGAGCTCTTCACAAGCTTTTAAAAACTTTTTCATAGTTTCTTTAACAGAGCTAAGTGGTAATGTATTACAATGTTTAAAAATGAAACCAAAGAATCCAGGAAAATTTGTATAATTGCCTTCTCTAATGACTTTATACAATTTTCTCTTTTTCAATATTCCTGCATCCCTCATGCTCTTTTCAACAGAAAAAGAATCATATGGATTAAAATGATTACATGTAACAATTGCTCCAGAATCAAGTATTGCATTTTCAATTCCAATTACATTTTTTATTATTACTTTTTTATCCGCAACAGATTTATCAAAAAATTTAACCGCTTGATAATAAGCAAATTTATTATACATTTTATCCCTAAAACCATCTTTTAAATAATCAATCATATCCGGTTCAAGTGGAATTGTTTCAGGATCATCTTCAACATCTTTATCAAAAATGCCCGCTTTTTCAAATTCAATTATTTTCTCCTGTATCCTAACTCTCTCAGGATCTTTCACCTTATTATCTATCATTGTATCCTCAAAATCTATTTATTAATTCTATCATCACCAACACATGCAATTTCTAATTTTGCATATGCAACAAGCTTTTTATGTGATTCATCTCCTCTAATTTTATCTTCTTCAGAAAAATTATTTTTAATTTCATTAATTTGATCAATATACTCTGTTTTATTAGCATATTCCCAGAAATATTCTTGATATGGAATATTATCAAAATGCCATGGTTTAAAAGCTAAATTAAAATGAACTAATTTCAATGTATCCCTATCATTAACTTTATCAGGATTTACTGGCATTCTATCCCAATCAGTACTTAAAATTGTTACTCTTCCCTTACAGAATCTATTCAAATAATCCTGATCCTGTGCAACATAATATTTAACAGTATCCAATAAATGTAAGAATTTATTTTCGAAATCATTATCCCTCATTTCTTTTAAATTCATTATTAAAATACCCGCATTAAAATATGTTTTATAACTTGAACAGCCAACAACTTTTTCAGCATAATCCCTGAAAATTTGTTCTGTAGCAATAACATCATCTGGAGCCGCTCCCACATAATTATTTCCAATATCAATATTATATAAATTAGCTATATCATCCAATATAACAATATCTGAATCCAAATATAATGCTTTATCATATTGTTTAAACATATTTGGAATAAATAATCTAAAATATGTTGAAATAGAATAATAATCCCTAGTATATAATTTATCCTTAATATTATTAGCTAAATCGGTAACATCATGATATAGAATTTTAACATTTTCTCTCTCATATTTATTAATTTTAGCTCTATTCTCTTCATTCATTGCAGTTGTCATGATATTAATTATGTACATATTTTCATCACTCGCATTATCCACTAATGATTGCATAGCAACACCTAAAAATGGTGCATATTTATCATCAACCGTAAAAAATATTGGTATTTCTTTTAATTTATTCATAATAATTCTCCTTAATCTTTTTATATTCTTCTAAATCTTTATCAAAAGTATGGCATTTATAAACTTTGTGTACTTTATCAATATTCCATTGTTTAATATTTTCAGTATGCGGATATGGTCTAAAAACCAACCTTTTACAAAAATGACACAGTACTGTAGTTTTCCTATTAAATTTAGATTGTTCATTAAACTTTCTAGGCAATAATAACTTTTTAGTTGTATTATAATATATTGCATCTTGATCAGCAAAAATTAATTTACACTCTCTAAGTAATTTTCTTGCTTTTTCAAATAAACCTGTTTCCTTTATTAACTTCATATTCAGCAGTAACACTCCTGCATTAAAATAATCGGATGAAATCAGCCATGAGCCATATTTCTCTCTAACTGCTGCAAACTCATAATTACTTACATCAATATTATAAAGTTCTGAAATATCAGAATTTGCCATAATATCAGCATCCAAATATAAAATTTTATCAGGAATTTCATCAACTTTATCAGCCAATAATCTAAGTAATGTATATGGTGTACAATAAGCACTTTCATTCACACATTCTTTAAATTCTTCCTCATATATATCAGTAACATCAAATAATTTAACACTACTCTTTTGATTTCTACTTGTAGCAATTTTCCTCAAAAGTTCAATTTGATGATCAGTTATTTTAACATAATCTTCCTTGATTCTCGTAACATCCATAGTAAAAATATAATAATTTATAGGCTCCTTAGTCCTATTTACTATTGATAACAATTGAGTAATCGCACCATCAAACACTTTTTTGTTCCCACAAAGAAGTATATTTATCATTTAACTATCCCCTTAGATTCTTTCTTTTCTTTCTTTTTTACAAAAAATGTTGAAATAAGTACAACAATACTTGATATAGCAGCCATTAAATAAAAACTAATTCCCCTATTTAAAAGCACTGCACCATTTAATAATTTATTTGGAATAATTGATGCAAACAATGTAACAAAAGCTCCTTCTGTAACACCCACCGCTCCAGGTGAAGGAATTCCAGAAACTGTTGCATATAACATAGATTGTAAACAAAGTATCTTAATATAAGAATCACCACTCAATCCCAAAGCCCTATATGTATAATATGGAATTGAATAATAAACTATCATTTGTATAATTGTAATTCCAATTGTTTTTAAAATATACGGAATATTATTTCTAATATATTTTGCACTCACTTGATATTTTTCAAGAGAATCCCTTAATTTTTGAGTTTTTTCATCAAGCTTCGCTAATTTCAATTTAGTCATAATTTTAATTGCAAAGTTAACCAATCCATTTGATAATTTCTTTGAAAAGATTGAAATTAATAACAATGCTAACGCCATTATATTTAATCCAACACCAATTACAAAAAATATTCTTAATCCTATTGATAAATATGAATGATAAAAAATCAAACTAATCAATGCCATTAAAATTGTTGTAATTTGAAAACTCGTTAAATTAATTAGTAAAGCCAAGGAAGAATGGCCTATATCTAAACCATCCTTATGCATATAATACACTTGCATTGGCTGCCCACCACTTGCTGCGGGTGTTATAGCACTAAAAAATACACCAATAAAAGCATATTTTAAACATTTAAAATATGTCGTATCAGTATCCAATCTTTTTAAAGTTCTCATTAAATTCAATGCTTCAAGCATACAATATATTAACATTGCTAAACAACTACATACTAAAAACATTTTATTAGTAGAATGAATAATCATCAGTAATTCATCCATATCTTGGTTAGCAAATAAAATCTTAAACGTAAGCCATATTAAAAAAACAAATAATAGCATATTTAATATATATTTTTTTATCTTATTCATAAACTTTTCCTCTAAAACTTATGACAATATTATACAATATATGAAACACATTTGTAAATACTACCGAACTCTCATTCAAAGTTAATAATATCAAGACATAAAAAGAAGAGTAACCAATTAAAAGCTACTCTCCTAAACAATAATATTTAAAATTTTAATTAAACATTGATAACACCTGAGAAAGCTGCATATTTTCTAGTACTTCCCAATTCAGCTTCAATACCAGCAATAACAACTTTATCACCTTTTTCCAATGTTCCATTTGCTTCAAATTTTGCAATACCATCTTCAATCATATCATTAACAAAATCTTTTGAATCAACTAAAACAGTTTCAACACCTTGAATTAATGACATTTTATTGTATGTATTTACATTATCTGTAATAATTAATACAGGAACTTCAGTTCTCATTGAAGAAAGATATTCAGCAGTTCTACCACTACGTGTATAGCATGCAACAGCATCTGCATTTGCATTTAATACAGTTTCAACAGCATCATAAGCTGCTTGATGTCTTGAATCTTCAACTATATCATGATCAAATCTTGTACAATCAAATCTCTTTGTGTAGTTTAAGTCAGCTTCAATTGCTAAAGCAATTTTATTCATAACTTCAACACATTCAACAGGATATTTACCCATTGCACATTCACCTGAAAGCATGATACAGCTTGTTAAATCATAAATAGCATTTGCAACATCAGATGTTTCAGCTCTTGTTGGACGTGGGTTAGATTGCATTGATTCCAACATTTGTGTAGCAACTATAACTGGTTTTCCAGCTTCATTACATTTTTTAATTAATTGTTTTTGAACGATTGGAACATTTTCAAGTGGAATTTCAACACCCATATCACCACGAGCAACCATAATTCCATCTGATAATTCAATTATTTCATCCATATTATCGATACCTTCTTGGCTCTCAATTTTAGAAATAATTTCAATTTCTTGTCCACCATTATCATTTAATAATTGTCTAATTTGTTTTACGTCATCTGCTCTTCTAACAAAAGAAGCAAAGATATAGTTAAATCCAGCTTTTACACCATTTGTGATATCTT
>CAURYI010000055.1:0-5611 GCA_963529075.1 uncultured Eubacteriales bacterium | reverse complement strand
ACCTATTTTACGTGAAGCCATGATCAAATTACAAAGAAGACTGGCAGAAGGCCGAGATGTTATACTTGATGGAAGAGATATTGGAACAAAGGTAGTCCCAAATGCAGATGTAAAGATATTTATGAATGCATCATTAGATGCAAGAGTAAATAGAAGATTCAAGCAAAACCAGGAAAAAGGTATTGAATCAACATGGGATGAAGTAAAAGAAAATATTGCATCAAGGGATTTAAATGACACAACTTCAGATGTATCACCATTAGTGCAAGCAGAAGATGCCCATTATTTAGATACAACAAATATGAACATAAATAAGATGGTAAAAGCAGCATCAAAAATAATTGACAAAAAGAAAAAAGAAATAAAAATATTTGAAAAAGCATACAGTGACAAAGAATTGAAATTTTATACAAAATTTTTGAAAAAGATTTATGATCCAATATTAAAGACATTGTACTGGATAGTATATAGACCTAAATTCATTAATGTAAAAGAATTTAATGAATTAGAAGGACCAGTAATACTATGTGGTAACCATGTACATGCAATGGATGCAATCGGGCTTGAATTATTCTCAAAAAGAAAAATAAGATTCATCACAAAACGTGATTTATGGTTAAAAAATGGAATATTGAGAAGTTTTGGATATACATACAGAAACATTCCAGTACACAGAGAAGGAAATGATGTAAATTCAATCAAGATATCATTAAAAGCACTAAAAAATAAAGAAACATTAGGAATATTTCCAGAAGGAACAAGACACGGGATGGATAAACATGAAAAGCCTAAAAATGGAGCAATATTCTTAGCAAATAAAACAAATGCTAAAATAGTACCAGTTGGAATAATTGGAGACTTTAAACCATTTAAGAAGATTAAATATAATATTGGAAAAACAATGGATTTAGAAAAGTATGATAAAACAGATTCAGAATGGTTAACAACAGCAACTGAAGATCTAATGAAACAAATAGTTACATTGACAAAGGAAGCAAAATAAACTATAATTGCGAAAGCAAAAAATGAGAAGGAAAAAATATGGAAGATAATAACAAGAGCTTCGAAGAATTATTAAACAATTCAATGAGGGAAAATGACGAAAAATTAGGAAAAGTTGTAACTGGTAAAGTAATATACATCAGTTCAAAAGGCGAAATCTATTTAGATATTAATTATAAGAGTGATGGAATAATTCCAAAAGGTGAATATTCTTATGATGAAAATTGTAATCCAGAGGATGAAGTTAAAATCGGTGATGAAATAACAGCAACAGTATTAAAAACAAACGATGGAGAAGGTAATGTTTTATTATCATGCAAAAAAATTAAGCGTGACCAAGAAAAAAAAGCAAAAATAGATAATGTAAATAAATTCTGGGAAACAGCAAAAGTCGGAGATAAATTTGAAGGAACTGTAGCGAGTATCATGAACTATGGAGCTTTCATTGATTTAGGATCACCAGTACAAGGATTATTACATATTTCAGAAGTAACCTGGGAACGCGGTGCAAAACCTGAAAAATACTTAAAAGTTGGACAAAAAGTAAATGTAACAATCAAAGAATTAGATTCAGAAAATAAAAAAATGAGTCTATCATATGAAGATAAAGAAAAAAATCCATGGGAAGTATTCGAAGGAAATATTGGTGATGTTGTAAATGTAACAATTAAAAACATGGCACCATTTGGAGCATTTGCAGAAGTAACAAAAGGTGTAGAAGGCTTAATTCATATTTCACAAATATCTACAGAAAGAATTGCAAAGCCAGAAGATAAATTAACAGTTGGTGAAAAAATAAATGCAAAAATCATCGGACTAGATAAAGAAAACCACAAAATGGAATTATCAATAAGAGAATTAGAGGGAACTTCATTTGAAACAGAAAAAAATGAAGATGACAAAAATGGGGAGGAATAATGGAAAATAAAGATATAAGAAACGTTGCAATCATAGCCCATGTTGATCATGGAAAAACAACAATGGTAGACGCTTTATTAAAACAAAGTAAAGTATTTAGAGATAATGAAGTAGTAGCAGAAAGAGTAATGGACTCAAACGATATAGAAAAAGAAAGAGGAATTACAATTCTAGCAAAAAATACATCAGTACACTACAATGGAATCAAAATAAACATCGTAGATACACCAGGACACGCAGATTTTGAAGGTGAAGTAGAGAGAGTTTTAAAAATGGTAGATGGTGTTGTACTATTAGTAGATGCATTTGACGGACCAATGCCACAAACAAGAGAAGTATTGAAAAAAGCTCTAGGATTAAATCTAAAACCAATCGTAGTAATAAACAAAATCGATAGACCAGGAGCACAACCATTAAAAGTTGTAGATAAAGTATTAGAATTATTCATGGACTTAAATGCAACAGAAGAACAATTAGATTTCCCAGTAATATATGCATCAGCAAAAAATGGAATTGCTAAAATGAAATTAGATGAAGAATCAGATAATATTTATTGCATATTTGATACAATTATTAAAGAAATTCCAGCACCACAAGTAGATGTAAATGGAGATATGCAATTATTAGTATCAAACATTGGATATGATGATTACTTAGGAAGATTAGCAGTAGGTAGAGTTGAAAGAGGAACTTTAAAAACAAACCAAGCAGTAGTTGTATGTAAAGACGAAGACAAAACAATTAATGGTAGAGTAGGAAAAGTTTACATATACGAAGGATTAAATAAAGTAGAAGTTGAAGAAGTACCAGCAGGTGATATTGTTTCAATTTCAGGTATTTCAGATATTAACATTGGTGAAACAATCTGTGATATTAATCATCCAGAAAAAATTCCATTTGTAAACATAGATGAACCAACAGTATCGATGACATTCTCAGTAAATGACGGACCTTTAGCAGGAAGAGAAGGAAAATATGTAACATCACGTCATATTAGAGAAAGATTAATGAAGGAATTAGAAAGAAACGTTTCATTAAGAGTAAAAGATACAGATAGAGCAGAAAGTTTTGAAGTATGTGGTAGAGGAGAATTACATATCTCAGTATTAATCGAAAATATGAGAAGAGAAGGTTTTGAACTATTAGTAGCAAGACCAAAAGTAATTTTCAAAGACATTGATGGTGTAAAATGTGAACCAATGGAAAACCTAACAGTAAATGTACCTGACGATTGCGTTGGAACAGTAATTCAAAAATTAGGTTTAAGAAAAGGTGAAATGACAAACATGGAACCTGCAGAACCAGGACATACAAAAATTGAATTCAATATCCCAGCAAGAGGATTAATTGGATACAGAACAGAGTTCATGACAGATACACGTGGTGAAGGAACAATGGCATCAGTATTCAGTGAATATGCACCATTTAAAGGAGACATTACATCAAGAACAAGAGGAACAATAGTAGCATTCGAAGCAGGAACATCAATCACTTATGGATTATTCAACGCTCAATTAAGAGGAGAATTATTAATAGGACCAGGTGTTGAAGTATATGAGGGAATGGTTGTAGGTATCAACTCAAGAAATGAAGATTTAACAATAAATGTATGTAAAGAAAAACACTTAACAAACACAAGATCTTCAGGAGCAGATGATGCATTAAGATTAGTACCACCTAAGAAAATGTCACTAGAAGAATCAATTGAATTCATAGCAGAAGATGAATTAGTTGAAGTAACTCCAGAAAACATTAGAATTAGAAAGAAAACACTTGACACAAAAACTCGTGAAAGAGAATCAAGAAGAGCAAGTAACTAATATATAAGAAAAATCGCCAAATTTTAATGGCGATTTTTTGCAATCATAATAAGGAAGAAAAAATGAAATCAAAATTTGAAAGAAAATTAGAAAAAGTAAAAGAAGCAGCAATAAAAGAAAATGTACCAATAATAATGGATGAAACCTTGATAAAAATAAAAGAAACATTGCAAGAATTAAACAAAACTACAATAAATAAAATATTAGAAATTGGAACAGCAACAGGGTATTCAGCATTATGCTTTTCAGAGTTTTTAACAGACAATGGCGAAATAGACACAATAGAAAGAGATACAGAAAGAATAGCCAAAGCAAAAGAAAATATTAATATTTTAGAAGGCAATAACAAGATAAATTTATATGAAGGAGACGCTGTAGAGATACTAAAACAAATGGATAATAGATATGACTTAATATTTATTGATGCATCAAAAAGTAAATACCCGATATTTTTAGCAGAATCTTTAAGGATGTTAAATCCAAACGGTATAATTTTTGCAGACAATGTTTTATATAAAGGCTATGTAATGAGTGATTATAACAAACATAAGCAAAGAACAGCAGTAACACATTTAAGAGAATTTATAAAAAATGCCACAGAAAATGAAGAATTACATACAGAAATATCAGAAGTTGGCGATGGCTTAGCAATAATTTACAGAAATTAAGTAGATATTGCCTTTTCAAACGAAAATAATATAATAAATGTAATAATAAACAAAGACAAAGTGAAATTAAAGATACACTAGAAAAAGATAGTGAGTTTAAAAAATACTTGAAAAAATTTTAATAAATTATATATAATTAACTTAATAAAAAAATTAAGTTAATTGAGAAGAAATAAATATAAAGCTATAATTGTAGGAGCTAATATAATTAAAAAAGATAATTCAATACTATAAAATAAAGATAAGAGTAATAAAAAATAATTATAGATAAATATCAAGATTAAAGTATGGATTTACAAATATTCAATATTGAATCAAATAAAACATATATATTAGTTTTTGAAGAAAAAAAGAATATAAAAAGCAAATAGAAGAAAGAGGAGTTAATTATATTATTACAAGCGAAAACGAAGTATGTATTGAAATAAATAAAATAGGAGATGCAAAAGTTTTAATTGAAGGCAGAGCTAAAATAATAAAAAATTTCTTCAACTTGGAGAAGTAGATAAAATTTCAATAATTCAATTTCCAATATTATATTCAAATGATGCATTAGGAATGTTTGACTATATATAACATAATTATAAATTAAATTTATATAAGAACAAAATTATTGATAATCAATTTGTATATTTAGAATATAAGTTAGATATAATATAAATTAAGTTTTAATAAAGTGAGGAATAATATGAAAAGAATATTAACAGGGCTAAAACCAACAGGAGAATTGACATTAGGCAATTATATTGGTTCTATATTACAAATGAAAGAATTACAAGAAAAGTATGAGTCGTATATATTTATTGCTGATATGCATGCAACAACTATATACCAGGATCCTAAAGAACTTCAGGAGAGAATAAGAAAATTTATTGCTTTATATATAGCATGTGGAATAGATCCAAACAAAAATATTATTTATTTACAATCGGAAAATGAATATATACCTGCTATATCATGGCTATTAGAATGCAATACATACTATGGAGAAGCCTCTAGGATGATTCAATTTAAAGAAAAGAGAAAAGAAAATACCAACTTTAGTATAGGGTTATTAACTTATCCTATATTAATGGCAGCCGATATATTATATCTTGATTCAGACTTTATACCAGTGGGAATTGACCAAAAGCAACACGTTGAATTAGCTAGAAATATTGCTGAAAGATTTAATAAAACATATGGAGAAACATTTAATTTACC
>CAURYI010000054.1:0-5704 GCA_963529075.1 uncultured Eubacteriales bacterium | reverse complement strand
TACAGGGTCTAAATTTCCTGTAGGCTCATCAGCTAAAATAACAGGTGCCTCTGATACTAAAGCTCTAGCAATTGCAACTCTTTGTTGTTGACCACCAGATAATTTCATTACATTTCTATTAATTTGACTATTCTCTAAACCAAGCTCTAGTAAAATATCAGAATTAGCTTTACTATTAACAAGTTTAATGTTTTCCAATGGTGTCAAATAATCAATCAAATTATAATTTTGAAAAACAAGTGAAATACAATATCTTCTATAATTTGTATACCCAATATCTTTTATATTATCATCATCAAATACTATTTCTCCTACATCTGGTTCATCCAATCCTGCAAGTAAAGATAATAATGTTGACTTTCCTGCACCTGATTTTCCCATAATTGCATAAAATTTTCCAAGTTCAAAATCTTTATTGATAAGTGATAAAACTTTTTCACCTGAACTACTATAACTAAATGTTAAATCTTTCATTTTTAATATACTCATAAAATCCTCCTAACTCATTTTAGATAAAATATCTTTTGGCTTTTTCACTAAAAACGCCATAGATCCAAATACAATTGATAAAACAATGATTACAATTAAAACTCCATAACTAATTAAGAATTTATCCCAATTAATTGCACTTGTAGTAATATTAGTAAATATTCTACTAGCCACTTGATTTATAACAACATTTCCTGCAAAAAAAGAAACTATTATAACAGGAATTGTTACTATTAATAATTCCATTATAAATTGCATTACAATTTTAAATTTACTAATTCCAATAGATAATAAAACACCTATTTCAAAAACTCTTTCACGAAGCCATAAAATTAATATTAACGAAAGTACTACAAGTCCGCCAATCATAATCAAAATAGACATAATCATAACAATGTATTTAACACTGCCAACCGTTTCTCTAACTTCATCAAAATTGTTATTATCTGTTCCAACTTTATAATTTGCCCATTCAAGATTAATTTTCTTAATTTCATTAATTACATCATTCATCTTTTCAGGACTAGTTAGATATACATATAATTTTGTAGCAATCTTTTTATTATCATCTAGATTCTTCAAAACTTTTTGACTATAATCATAATTCATAAAAATCATATTTTCACTAAAATCTGAAGATAACCCATTAAATTTTTCCTGTTTCTTTCCAGTAAACAATCCTACAATTTCAAATTCACCTTCATTTTTTTCAAGCATTAATTTAATCTTATCACCGATTTTTAATCCATTCTTTGAAGCTAAATCTTCATGAATAATAACCTTATTATTATCTTCATTTTCAATATTTCTTCCACTCTTAATACTAAAAACTCCACTACTAAACAAATTATGTTTCTTCATATTATTAAAAGCAGATATTGAAACAAGATTTTTTAAATCTTGAGGAACATCATCCCTTGAGACTCCTTGCTCACTTTCAACAACTTTATAATTAACTAATTTACCAACGCCATCATATTGAAAATATTTTTCATCAATACCATTAATTTTGTTAATTTTCTTGAATTGCTCAATATTAAAATTTTGCTCACTATTAAGCATTACCGATATTGCAGAATTAGATAATTTATATAAGTTTTTTTCAACCGAATTATTCAAGCCCATAATACTTAAACAAGAATATAAACTAGAAAGTATCAATACTAATACAATAAAAATAATAAAAGTTCTATTCTTCTTTCTTGTAATATAAGCCAACGCATTTTTTAATATCACTGTATTACTCCTTTCTTATTTTTTATAAGTTTATATTCCATTTATGAAATATATATGAAAACAAAAAAATCACCAGTATAAATACTGATGATTTTTTAATTATTTTCTTAAACCTAGTTTTGCAACAATTTCTCTATATCTAGCAACATCTTTTTTTACTAAGTAGTTTAATAAATTCTTTCTGTTACCAACCATCTTTAATAATCCTCTTCTTGAGTGATTATCATTAGGGTTTTTCTTTAAATGTTCTGTTAATTCTGTAATTCTTTCTGTTAATAAAGCGATTTGAACTTCTGGAGAACCAGTATCTTTATCATCCCTCTTATAATTAGAAATAATTTCTTGTTTTGTTTCTTTACTAATCATTTTTAGTACACCTTTCATTTTATATTATTCGATAACCTAGTAAAAGTGGTGTTATAATCCTTAAACCAAGTTATAGAACTTTAAATATAATACCATATATCTCACTATTTTTCAAGTGTTAAAACACATCTTTAACAACATCAGCAATAATTTTATTAATATCAATCATCATTTGATTAAATTGTACTTGTAAATCAAAGTATTCTTTAATATCTTTATTGGCAATCAATGTATTATATAATTTAGCCATCTTTATTCTTTTATCTTCTTGATTCACTTCTTCATGATTTTGTTGTTTAATTTCCATTAATTGAACTTCCACTTTTAATTTATCAAACTCTTCAACTAATTCTTTTTTCTCAGAATCTGCATAAATTCTTTCCTTTGCATCCTTTAATTTTTTAAACAAATCAGACTCCCTAATTTCCCTAGCTAAATTATTCGCTGTATCATAAATATTCATATATTCTTCCTTTCACATTATGCATAAGCATTTCTTTTTCTAAAAGCCAATAAATTACCAAGCTCTTTTTGAATTGTTTTAACTTTTCCAGTTTTATTAGCACTTAATTGAAGCTTCATAGCCTCCTCTTTTTCTTGAACTGTTTTTCCTATAGCTAATTGATAAACATAGTATGTACTATCCGTAATCTTAGACCAATTATAATTTTCCTTAACCTTTTTAATCGCATTCTGTGAAATATTAAAACAAAGTTTTGGATCAAATAATAAAGCCAACACCGAATCCGCAACTGAATTAGCATTACCAGCATAAGATTTCATACCAGTTACACCATGTTCAATTATTTCATTAAGACCACCAACATCTGACACAATTGTCGGCGTTCCAGATAACATTGATTCAATAGCAACAATTCCAAAAGGTTCATAAGTACTAGGAAATACTGCAACATCAGCGCATTTATACATTTTTTGCATTTTCTTAGAATCGCAATATCCTGCAAAATATACTTTATTTTCAATTCCTAAATACTTAACTTGCTCTCTTAATTCATCAATCATTCCACCCCTACCACAAATAATAAGTTTAGAATCATGATATCTTTCAAGTATTTTAGGCATTGCAGCAATTAAATTTTGTATTCCTTTTTCATAAACCAATCTACCAACATATAAAATGATTTTTTCATTATCCATTGCATATTGTCTTCTAAAATCATAATCAATATTTACATTTGAAAATAGCTGTAAATTAACTCCATTAGGAATAACATTTATTTTATCATAAGGTAGTCCAAACAACCTTTGAACTTCATTCTTCATATAATTACTATTCACAATAACTTCAGAAGATTCGTAAGTTAGCATCCATTCCGAATCATTAATATATCTCTGCGTTTCATCATGAATACCATTATTTCTACCGCTTTCAGTTGCATGGATTGTAGAAATTAATGGAATATTATAAGATTCTTTTATTGATTTTGCACTATATGCAACAAGCCAGTCGTGTGCATGAATTACATCAAATTTACCATTTTTATTCATAATTTCATTTGCCTTGGTAATCATATTAAAATTCAATTGCATAATCCAATCAATAAAATTATTAGGTCTAATCATATAATTATCAACCCTATATACTTCAACACCTTTGTCATTTTCATAATATTTAACATTATCACCATCTTTATAAGTAACAACAGTAACTTCATTTCCCTCTTTAACCATTTTATGAGATAAATCATAAACAACTTTTGAAATACCACCCACAACTCTTGGTGGATATTCCCATGTTAACATCAAAATTTTCATTTGTATATGTCCCCCATGCATCTCTTAAAAGTTTGCAAAACTTAACTACTAACATTTTATATATAGAAATTTTAAAAGTAAAGCATTAAAGTAAAAATATTACATTTTTTCAAAGTTTTTTATTAATTGTTGAATAAAAAGATTTTTTGATATAATATATTTCATATATAGGAGGATACTATGGCGATTAATTCAAAAGATAAAAATTTAAATAAAAACATTTCTAAAAACAAAACAAAAATAATACCAAAAGCAGAATCAAAAAAATCTACAAAAACTATACAAATAGAACCATTAGAAGATACATCAATAAAAAAAATATTTAAAACAATTGAAAATAAAAAAATAAATCCAATTATCCTAGAATATTATGATTTGCCATATAGATATAATAAAACAACAGTAAAGTTTCTAGCGCAAAATCCTCACACTCTATTTGTGTATTGGGAAGTATCAGATGAAGATAAAACAAATCTAATCAAAAAATATGGAGATGATTTTTTCAAAGCAACAATACCACTCCTTGTATTAACAGATTTAAAAAACAATAAAACATACGAAATACAAATAGATGACTTTACAAACAATTGGTACATCCATGTAAACGAATCACATTTACAATATCAAATTATTCTAGCAAGGAAATTTAAAGAAATTCAAGAGCAATTGCCACTTCCATTACCTATTCAAAATTATATTCCAATTGTTAAATCAAATGTTTTAGAAACACCAAACGATCATATACTATTTTTCAAACCAAACGAAAAATTAGAATTCAAAAATATTTTAACAAATAAAATTACATTAAAAACAATTTCTAATAAAGACAATAAACAATTAAAATCAATTTACCAAAATTATAATGAATTATTAAATAATGAAACAGCTGAATTTGATTTTCAAAATCCATCATCAGCATACTAATTATCAATAGGTTTTCTTTTTTAGAAAACCTAAATTTTTTATAAGGAATTAAAACAATGTCAAAAATAAAAAAAGGCTATGTAAGTTTTGTATTGCACGCACATCTTCCATTCATTCACCACCCAGAAAACGAAAACTATCTTGAAGAACAATGGTTATTTGAAGCAATCTCAGAAACATACATACCACTATTAAAAAATTTTCAAAAATTAGTAGACGAAAAAATAAATTTTAGATTTACAATGTCATTGACTCCACCATTATTAAATATGCTGGATAATAAATTATTACAGAAACGCTATATAAAATATTTAAAAGATCATATAGAACTTTCAAAAAAAGAAATTGAAAGAACAAAATTTGACCAAAGAATAAATGAACTATCAAAATACTACTATAACAGATATTCTGACGATTTAATTTTTTTCAAAGATTATTGCCAATGCAACATCATAAAAGAATTTAAAAAATTCAATGATTTAGGAGTTTTGGAAATTATAGGATGTGGAGCCACACATGGCTACTTTCCAATTCTATATATAAATGAAACAACTATAAGAGCTCAAATTGCTCTAGGAACTCAAACTTATTATAAATACTTCACAAAACCACTAAAAGGATTTTGGCTTCCCGAATGTGGTTATGTTCCAGAATCAGATAAATATTTAAAAGAATTTGGTATTGAATATATAATTGTAGAAACACACGGCATCCTATACGCCGACCCTACACCATTATATGGAACATATGCACCAATAATATCACCAGAAGGTCTTATAGCATTCGGTAGAGATATTGAATCATCACGTCAAGTATGGAGTTCAATAAATGGTTACCCAGGAGATTATAATTATAGAGAATTTTATAAAGACATTGGATATGAAGCACCATATGAATATATAAAACCATATAT
>CAURYI010000053.1:0-5736 GCA_963529075.1 uncultured Eubacteriales bacterium | reverse complement strand
GTTGAATGTGATTCCATGTATTCTGACATATCAATTCTGATTAATGAATCTTCACTTCCAAATAAATTTTCTGCTAGTGCTTTTGACAATTCGGTTTTACCAACACCTGTTGGTCCTAAGAATAGGAATGATCCGATTGGTTTACTTGGATCATTTAGACCCATACGGTTTCTTTTGATTGCTTTTGCTACTGCTTTTACCGCTTCATCCTGTCCTATTACTCTTTCATGTAAATTTTCTTCTAGTTTCTTTAATTTTTCATTATCAGTTTCTGAAACTTTTGATACTGGAATTCCTGTCCAAGATGATACTACTTGTGCGATATCTTCTTCATTTAATATATAAATCTTGTTCTTTTTGTCATTTTCTAGTTTGTCTGTTTCTTTATTATATTCTTCTTTTAATTCTTTTATCTTATCTCTTAGTTTTGCTGCTTGTTCAAATTCTTGTTTTCTTACGCTTTCTTCTTTTTCTTTATTTATTTTATCTATTTCTTCTGCTTTTTCCTTTAATGTTACTGGTTCTTCATAAGTTTGCATTCTTATTTTTGATGCTGCTTCATCCATTAAGTCTATTGCTTTGTCAGGTAAGAATCTATCATTTATATATCTTGATGATAATTCTACTGCTGCTTTTAAGGCTTCATCAGTAATTTTCACATTATGGTGTGCTTCATATTTATCCCTAATTCCTTTTAATATTTGTAATGTATCTTCTTCTGTTGGCTCTGAAACTGTTACAGGACTAAATCTTCTTTCTAATGCTGCATCTTTTTCTATATATTTTCTATATTCTTTTAATGTAGTTGCACCTACTAATTGAATTTCACCTCTTGCTAATAATGGTTTTAATATGTTTTCTGCATCCATTGAGCCTTCTGTTGAGCCTGCTCCTACAATTGTATGAATTTCATCTATGAATAAAATAATATCTCCTGCTTTTTTTACCTCATCTAGTACATTTTTTATTCTTTCTTCAAAATCGCCTCTATATTTTGCGCCTGCCATTAAACTTGTTAAGTCTAAGCTTACTACTCTTTTGTTAAATAGTTGCTCTGGTACTTTCTTTTGCTCAATTCTTTCTGCTAAGCCTTCTACTATGGCTGTTTTACCTACACCTGGTTCTCCAACTAAACATGGATTATTTTTGGTTCTTCTTGATAATAATTGGATTACTCTTTGGATTTCTTCTTTTCTGCCTATTACTGGATCTAACTTTCCTTCTTTGGCTTTTTGAGTTAAATCCAAACTATATTGATTTAATGTTGGTGTATTATTGTAACTATTATTTGTCGTTGTCGTATTTTCTCCTTTTCCTGAATTATTTAATTCTTCATATAATTCATTTAAATCTATTGATAAATCTATTAAAATTCTATTTGCTATTGAGTTTGATTCTTCCAATATTCCTATTGTTAAATCGTCTGCATCGATTTTGTCATTTCCTTTTGCTCTTGCATTTATTAATGCTGATTGTATAATTCTTTTTGCGTTTGGTGTTAATTGGACATCATCAAATGCTGCAAATATTGATCCTATTCTAGTTATATTCATTATTTCTTTTCTTAATGCTAATTCATCTACTTTGTGTGCTAATAAATATTGACTTGATTTGCTTGTTCCTTCTATTACAATTCCATATAATATGTGTTCTGTTCCAATGTATGTGCTATTACTTTCTATTGCAAAATTTCTTGCAATTTCAAATATTTTGTCTGTTCTTGTTGTAAACTTCATATTATTCTCCTTTCTTTTGTTTTTAATATTATTTATTTATTATTTCTTTTAAAATTTTAGCTCTTTCTTTTTCAATATCTAGATGTGTTATATCTTGACCTAAATATTTTGCTAATGTATATGGGTTTGAATAATTTAAGATTTTTTTCATTTTTGTGTCATCTATTTTTTCTAGTATTCCTAAATCTACTCCCATTTTTACCATTGATATTAAATTTTGATATTCTTCGTCTTTAATTTTATTTGAATATGAAATTATTCCATAATCTCTTAATATCTCATCCTCAATATCTTCTGTATTTTTAATTAAATATTTTCTTAGTTTGCGTTCATTTTCAATGATGTTTGCTATTATTGGTTTTATACTTTCTTTAATATTTTCTTCTGTTGTTCCTATTATCTGTGTTGTTGATATTTCAAAGATATCACCTTCTTCTTCATTCATTGTGATTCCTAAATTATTTACTGTATTTCTTACTTTCCTTATATTGTTTGTAATATTTAATCCTGGTAAATGTAATTTTACAGTTTCTTTTAATCCTGTTCCTATATTCATTAAATTTGGTGATAAATATCCATATTTTTCATTAAATGCATAATTTACTAATTTTTCTAATTTTTTATCTAATTCAATTATTAATTTTGTTGTTTCTTCTATGCTTTTTCCACTTTGAAATACTTGTAATACTATTTGATCTTGTCCATTTACTTGTATTGCTATATTTTCTTCATCATTGATTATTAGTGCTTTATAATTACTTTTAAGATTATAAAATTCTTTCGTTATTATATTCTTTTCTAGTAATGATTTTTTTGTTTGTTCATCAATTGTGTTATAATCGATGAATTTCAAGTTATATCCCAATTTTGGTGTTATTTTCTTTAATATTTCATATACCTTTTTTTGATCTTTTAAATCATTTGCTGTATTGAATTTTACTTTGTTTAAATTTCTTGTTAATCTAGATTTTGAATATAATATAACATCTGAATCTTTTCCATTTTTTAAATACCAAGACATTATTGTTTAATCTCCTTTATCTGATTTTTTAATTTTGCTGCATCTTCATATCTTTCTTCTTCAACAGCTTGTCTTAATTCTCTTTGTAGTTTTTCTAATTTTGTTTCTTCCTTGTTTTCAAGTTGATATTCTACTGATTCTTCTGCTACTTTATCTAACTTATCTGATGGCTTTCTTCCAATGTGTCTATTACTATTGTGTATGTTTTTTAAGACTTTATCTATTTGTTTATCAAATGTTTTATAGCAATCTTCACATTCTAACATTCCATCTGTTATGAAATTATTATAGTTTGTTCCACATGTTTTGCACTCTAAGTTACTTGTTTGAATTAGAGGTATTCTAGTATCTTCTAAGAAACCATTGAATAGTCCTCCTAAAATATCACTCATTCCTCCAAATTCATATCCTATGTCCATGTTGTCCAATCCTAGTTTTCTAGCGCATTCGCTACATAGTATTAATTCTTTTTTCTTTCCATTTATTATTTGTCTGTATTGGAAGTTTGCTTCATTTTTTCCACAGTTTTGACATTTCATATTTTATTCCTTTCTATTGAAGTCATTTGACTTACAAATTTATTATTATATTTTTTAAAATATTTGCTCTGATTTCTTCTTTTTTTATTTTTATTGTTGATAAACAATTATCGGTTACTAAGCTTTTAAATATTTTTAGCTCTTTATCTGTTATTAATTCTTCTTGATTTAATATTTCTAGTAGTGAATTAGCTTCTTTAACCGTCAGTTTATCTCCAATTTTATTTAATAAAGATTTTTTTGCATCTTCTTCATTGACTTGTGTCCTAACTATTCTTATATAGCCACCACCTCCTCTTTGACTTTCCACATAATATCCTTGAATCGGTGTAAATCTCGTTGATATAACATAATTTATTTGCGATGGTACACAATTAAACCTTGTTGCTAAATCATTTCTTTGTATTATTGCTTCGTTTTCTTCGTCAAACATATCATCTATAAATTGTTCTATTACATCTGAAATTCTCACTTTTGACTTTATTCTCCTTTCCTGACTTTGACTTTCTTTGACTTTCGTATTCTATTATAGCACGATTATTTTTTTTTGCAATAGAAAATTTAAAATTTATTGTTTTTTTTCACTATTATAATTTAAAATATAATTGTGAATTAAAATTAAAAGGAGGTAATATGCCTGATTTAATAATGATAACTGGACCTCAAGCTGTTGGTAAAATGACAGTTGGACAAGAACTAGCTAAATTAACAAATTTCAAATTATTTCATAATCATATGTCTATTGATCTTGTAAATAATTTTTTCAGCTATAGTACCAAAGAAGGACAGGATATGGTTAAAATGCTTAGAATTAATATGTTTAAATATTTTTCTGAAAGCTCTATTCCTGGCATTATTTTTACATGTGTTGTAAATTATGATAAATTGTCGGACATTGAAAATATTTCAATTTTTAAAAATATTTTTGAATCTAATGGTGGCAAATTTTATTATGTTGAATTGGATGCACCTTTAGATATCAGACTTAATCGCAACAAAACTGAAAATAGATTATTTTATAAACCTGAAAAACAAAATATTGAATTTAGTGAAAAACAAATATTCCATGCTGAAAAAAATCATCGTAATCATTCTTTAGAAAATGAATTAAATTGTCAAAATTATATAAAAATAGATAATTCTGAATTATCTGCAATTGATACTGCTAAAATTATAAAAGAAAAATTTAACTTAAATTGATATATAAATGTATTTACTAAATCCATTAAAATTGTAATATAAAATTTGAATTTTATTGTTTTTTATTTTTTCTTAATATATAATCTTCTTGGAATAATCTTTTAAGGAGGACTTATTATGAATTTAAATATTACAGGAAAAGATTTTGAATTAACGGATGCTATAAAATCTTATACATCTGAAAAAGTTGAGAAATTATCAAAATACTTAGGTGATGATTTTTCAGCTGTTGCAACTTTCGAAATTCATGGAGAAGAACAAATCGCTGAACTAAGAGTTACAGTTAATGGTACTGTTTACAAAGCTACTACAGCATCTAAAGATTTATATTCTTCTATTGATAAAAATATTGGTATTTTGGAAGGTCAAATTAGAAAATCTAAAACAAAAAAAGACAAACAAAACATGGTTGAGACAATTAGAATTCAAGAAAAAGAACTTTTAGATTTTGAAGATGATATTGAAGGTGAAGTTGTTAAAACTATTCTTTATAGTGTAAAACCTATGATGATTGATGATGCTTTAATACTTTTACAAGATGATGTTAAAAATAAATTTATGCCTTTCATTAATGTTGAAACTGGCAAAGTTAATGTTATCTACAAATTAAAAGATGGCAAAAACTTTGGTTTATTAGAACCAGAAGCTTAATTTAATATTTTTAATAAAGCCTGCTATATAATGGTGGGCTTTATTTGGAGGTTTTATATGAATAAAGATGATTTATTAAAATTACTTGAGGAATTAAATTTTCCCAAGGATCAATTTTATATTCTTTCTAGTGGATGTTTAGTTTTTTATAATCTTCGTGATATGGCTAATGATTTAGATCTATGTATTACAGAAAATTTATTTGAACAAATTAAAAATAAATATGATTTAAATGCTGAGAAGAAAAACAAGTATGGGTTTTATAAATTAAGTGATGATATTGAAGTTGTGGTTGACTCTGATGAAGATTTTATGGACCAATTTGACTTAAAAGATGGATATCAAGTTCAAAAACTTTCAATTATTAGAGATTTTAAAGTTAAAAGAGGATTACCTAAAGATTTAATTGATATTCGAAAGATTGATGATTATTTAAATGATAAATCTTTGGATATATAAAGTTCTATTTATTATGGATTTTTTGACATATATAAAAACTAATGGTATCCTTAAGTAGATTTAATAAAATGATTGGAGATTTTTATGGGTTTTTTTGATATGTTTAAAAAGAAGAAGGATGCTACTCAAG
>CAURYI010000052.1:0-5794 GCA_963529075.1 uncultured Eubacteriales bacterium | reverse complement strand
GCTACATATGATTATGATACATTTGATTTTAATGATTGCTATCATGATGTAAATCAATTCTGTGTTGTTGATATGAGTAATACATATTTGGATATTATTAAAGATAGGTTATATACTGAAAAGGCAGATTCTGAAGCAAGAAGAGCTGCTCAAACAACTATGTATTATATATTGGATGCTTTAGTTAAAATTTTAACTCCAATGACTTCATATACTGTTGAAGAAATTTGGAAGGAAATGAAACATACAAAGGAGGAGCAAGTAGAGAGTCCAATGTTAACAAATTATCCAGAATTTAATAAAGAATGGGATAATGTTGAAATTATTGAAAAATGGAGGAAGATTCTTGATATAAAATCAATGGTTTCAAAGGAATTAGAAATTTCTAGAAATGATAAATTGATTGGAAATTCATTGGATGCAAAAGTAATTTTAAATGCTAATGAAGAATTTGATTTTATTAATGAAAATAAAGATATTTTTAAAGAAGTTTTAATAGTATCACAATTAGAGGTTAATAAAGTTGATGGTGAGTTTGCAATTGAAGTTTTACATGCAGATGGTGAAAAATGCGAGAGATGTTGGAAATATGATGTTTATTTAAAAGATGGATTATGTCCTCATTGTAGAGAAGTTTTAGGAAAATAGAAAGAAGAATTATAGTGAAATTAGAAGATTTTGATTATTATTTACCGGAAGAGTTGATTGCTCAAGTTCCTATTAAAGATAGGGATCATTCTAGATTATTGGTTATAGATAAAGTTAATAAAACTATGGAAGATAAAGTTTTTAAAGATATTATTGACTATCTTGAACCTGGTGATTGTTTAGTTAGAAATAATACTAAAGTATTGCCTGCAAGGCTTTATGGTGAAAAAGATACTGGTGCAAAAGTTGAATTTTTGCTTTTGAAAAATATTGAAGGTGATATTTGGGAAGTAATGGTTAGACCTGGAAATAAGTTAAAGCAAGGGGCTAAAGTTACTTTTGGTAATGGAATTTTAAAAGCTGAAATTTTGGAGTCGACTGAAGATGGAACTAGGCTTGCTAAGTTTGAATATAAAGGAATCTTTAATGAAATATTGGATGAAATTGGCTTAATGCCACTTCCTCCATATATTCATGAAAGTTTAAAAGATAATGATAGATACCAAACTGTTTATGCTAAATTTCAAGGTTCTGCAGCTGCTCCAACAGCTGGTCTTCATTTTACGAATGATTTATTTGAGAAATTAAAGAAAAAAGGTGTTGAAGTTGCTAATGTTACATTACATGTTGGAATTGGAACTTTTAGACCTGTTAAAGAAGAAAAAATAGAAGATCATCATATGCATTTTGAGCATTATGCTTTAAAACAGGAAGATGCGGATAAAATAAATAAGGCAAAGATTTCTGGACATAGAGTTATTTGTGTTGGTACTACATCTTGTAGAACAATTGAAACAATTGCTGAAGGGGATACAGGTATTTATATTTATCCAGGATATAAATTTAAGTGTATGGACGGGATTATTACTAATTTCCATTTACCGAAGTCAACTTTATTGATGTTGATTTCTGCTTTTTCGGATAGAGAATTTATTTTGGAGTCATATAAACATGCTGTTGAAGAAAAATATAGATTTTTTAGTTTTGGTGATGCAATGTTTTTAAGATAGAGGAGAAGATATGCATACTAGTGTTAGAGGAATTGTTAATTATAAAAATAAGATTGTATTAATACATCGTATAAAGACGAAGGATGATGGAACTATTAGGGATTATTATGTGATTCCTGGTGGTAAAATTGAGGAAAATGAATCTCATGAAGAGGCTCTTAGACGTGAAATTAAAGAAGAATTAGGAATTGAAATAGAAATAAAAGACCTATGTTTAGAACTTGATGATAGGGACTATAATGATAGTTTTCAATATTTTTATAATTGTAATTATAAAGCTGGTGAATTAGGAACTGGTGATGGTCCAGAATTTACTGATAAGGAAAATTATAAGGGTGTATTTGAAATTGTTTTAGTTGATAAAAAAGAAATTTCTAAGTTAAATTTAGTTCCAGAAAAAATTAAGGAGATTTTGGTTAATAATGGATAAAAGTAGTTTTGGATATTTTATAGTTAAACCAGATGGTGCAAAAGATATAAATGGTATTTTAGATGATATTGAAGACAAGTTTGATGAAGATATGATAAGATATTATAAAATTGATAATTTTGATGAAGTTGTTAATGAATTATATTATAAGCATTTTGAGGAAAAAGGTGATAAATTTAAAAATTCTTTTTCTGATTATTTGAAAGCTTTAAACGAAATTTATGGAAATAAGGCTTTATTGATTTTTATTGAAAGCAAAACAAAAAATTATGATACTTTAGGAAAGCAAATTTTAGATAAAAAAATTGAATTAAGGCAAAAGTTTGTAAAAAAAGATATAGCAGTGATTACAAATAATAAATCTAAAGAGGTGTCAAATAGAATAATATTAACAGATTTAAATTTTAGATCTGTTAAGCAAAGATTGTTTACTGCTCCCGGAAATTATAGAATGAGTGATTTTAATGTTATTCATTCACCTGATTCGGATGAAAAGACAATTAAAAATGAGCTAAGAATTTTGCATAAAATTGGAGTTTTAAAAAGTGAAAATCAACTTGATAAAATTATTATTGATAAATTGAAAAAATATAAGACTTTTGAAGTTTTAGGGGTTGATAAAAGAAATATTGGAATAGAATATCCATCTGTTGGAGAATATATTACAGATTCTATTCGGAGAGGAAATTGAATTATGATTTCTTATGAACTACTTCATAAAGATAAAAAGACAGGTGCAAGAAGAGGAGTAATACATACACCACATGGAGATATTCAAACTCCAATATTTATGCCTGTTGGTACTCAAGCTACAGTTAAGTCTATGACTAATGAGGAGCTTGTGGAAAATGGAGCTCAAATTATTTTAGGAAATACCTATCATTTATATTTAAGACCTGGTGATGAATTGATTAAAGAAGCGGGAGGTCTTCATAAATTCATGAAGTGGAATCGACCAATTCTTACTGATAGTGGAGGTTTTCAAGTTTTTAGTTTAAATGAATTAAGAAAAATAACTGAGGAAGGTGTAGAATTTAGATCTTATTTAGATGGTTCAAAGCATTTTTTTTCACCTGAAAAAGTTATGAGTATTGAAGAAAATATTGGGGCCGATATTATCATGGCTTTTGATGAATGTTGCCCGTATCCTTCAACTTATGAATATACAAAGAAATCTATGGAAAGAACTACAAGATGGGCTAAGAGATGTAAGGATGCTCATAAAACTGATTCTGCATTATTTGGAATTATACAAGGTGGATTTTATGAGGATTTGAGAAAAGAATCTGCTAAACAATTGATTGAATTAGATTTTCCAGGATATGCAATTGGTGGAATTAGTGTTGGAGAACCTAAGGAAGAGTTTTTAAAGTTACTTAAATATACTGCACCATTAATGCCGGAAGATAAGCCTAGATATTTGATGGGAGTAGGAACACCGGATTATTTACTTGAAGCAGCACTTGCTGGAATTGATATGTGTGATTGTGTATTACCTACTAGAATTGCACGTAATGGAACTGCTATGACTTCACATGGTAAAGTGGTTGTTAGAAATGCAACTTATGAGCATGATTATGGACCTATTGATCCTGAATGTAATTGTTATGCATGTAAAAATTATTCAAGAGCATATATTAGACATTTAATTAAAAGTAATGAAATTTTAGGTATTCGTTTATTGTCTATTCATAATATTCATTTCTTGACTAATCTTATGGAAAGAGTTAGAATTGAGATTGAAAATGATACTTTATATGATTTTGTACAAGAATTTTATAAAAAGTATGGATATACTAAGGAATAGGAGTTTGTATGGATTTTAATAAAGCGAACAATTTTGAAAAAGAAAAGCAAAGTAGTAAGAAAATTTTGGTAATTGCTATAACATTGATTATTATTTTAGGAATTGCAGCTACATCAATTTATTTTTATACTGCTAATGCTAAGAAGAAATTACTTAAAATATATATCAATGCTGTTAATTGGTCTCGTTATGGGGATTCAACAGTTGTTGATAGAAAGAGGTTGGCAAGTAATTCGGTTATAAAAGAAGGTAATAAGTATTATTTTGCGATAAAGGATTTTGCTGAGATTGCTGGTTTTAATTTTTATCGTGGTGATAGAACTACTGAAGAGGAAACAAAAGCTTATATAGAAAATAATTCAGAGAGAGTAACTTTTGTGTCTGGTGCTAAGGAAATTAGAAAGTATTATTTGACTTCAAGTTCTTCTTCTAGTAAAAATTCAAGTTTAACTTCACAGGTATTCAATATTGATGATACTATTTTGTTTAAAAATGGAAAGTTATATATTTCGGAAAATGGAATTGGAAGAGCGTTTAATGTTTTATTTAAATATAATCAGGCTTCTAATAATATACAAATATATACACTTGAATATTTTTATTCTTTAATGTCTGGACAAATTAAGGATTTATTTAAAGTAAATTCAAATACAAATAATGAGAGTAAAGTTATTATAGATAATAAAAAAGCATTGCTTTATAATTATGTTATAAATTATGATGAGACAACAGGATTATATGGTATGGCACTTTTATCTGATCCAAATAAACTTATTATTAGTAAAAAGTACAAACAAATAGATTATGTGGAAGGATCTGATGATTTCATTGTAACTACTGTTGATGGTAAGGTTGGCATTTTAGGAAAGGATTCACTTGCTAAAGTTGATCCAAAATATGATTCTATTGAAAATATTGATTTAAATGCAGGACTTTATTTGGTTAAATTATATGAAAAATATGGTGTTGTTACTCAAATGGGTAAAATAGTTGTTTCTGTTGATTATGATCAAATTGGACTTGATTCAAATATTGATGATAAAAATTTAACAAGTAAATATTTATTATATGATAACTGTATTCCGGTAAAATTGCTAGGAAAATGGGGATTATATGATAAAAATGGAAATAAAATAGTTGATACAGAATATGATTCTGTTGGATGTTATAGAGTTCAAAATGCTGATGGAAATGCTCAGCCGTTGGTAATAATACCTGATTTAAATGGTATTGTACTTGGTAAGAAATTTGAAGCTGCTAATAAATCATCTTCACAAATATTATATGGTATAGTTGACAAAACAGGACAGATGATTGTAAATTTAGGTGCTGAATCAATATATAAAGTTGTGTTTAATAATAGTACATCATATTATTATTATAGTTCTGGACAATCTATTGATATTGTAAAAGCCTGGAGAGAAGAAATGAAGAAGAGGGAAAGTGGAGAAGCAAAAATAAACTCTTCTAATATTACTAATTCAGCTACGACAACGAATCAAAATACTAATGTAGTCTCAAATCAAACTGAAACTCAAACTGTGAATAATCCAGTTGCACAAGATACTGAAAATAATGTTCAAAATTCGATTCAATCCAGTACTCAAGCTTCTAATGAACAAAATAATTCACGAGTAGAAAATCAAGATGAAAGTGCAAGAGCTGTTGTATCATCTTCAACATCTAATAGTTAGGAGGAATTATGGCGTTAAAAGAAATATTAACAACAGCAGTTGTTGTTTTAATGATTGCTGTTGTATATTATATGGTTGATTCACAGAGAAGGCAGGCTGAAAAAAAACTTAAAGAAATGAGAAAAAATCTTAAAGTTGATGATAAGGTGGTTACTTTTTCAGGACTTGCAGGAGTGATTGAAGAAATATTTGAAGATAGAGTTAT
>CAURYI010000051.1:0-5871 GCA_963529075.1 uncultured Eubacteriales bacterium | reverse complement strand
GCCAAAAACAGATATGAAAGCAAACTGGAATGACGTACCAGAAGGTATAAAAAATACTTTTGAAAAATTAGGGATTCCAGAAGCAGAAAGAGAAGCTCTAGCAGGAGTTGGAGCACAATATGATTCAGAAATTGTATATCACAGCATAAAGAAAGAATTAACTGAGCAAGGCGTAATATACACTGATTTTGAATCAGCAGTAAGAGAATATCCAGAAATTATAAAAGAATATTTTTCAAAATGTATTTCGATTCCATATCATAAATTCATGGCTTTGCACTATGCAGTATGGTCAGGAGGATCTTTTGTATATGTACCAAAAGGTGTAAAGGTAGATATACCATTGCAATCATATTTTAGATTAAATGCTGCAGGAGCAGGACAATTTGAGCACACATTAATAATTGTTGAAGAAGATGCATATTTGCATTTTATAGAAGGATGTTCAGCACCAAAGTATAGTGAATTAAATCTACATGCAGGAGCAGTAGAATTGTATGTAAAAGACGGGGCAACTTTAAGATATTCAACAATTGAAAATTGGTCAAAAAATATGATGAATCTAAATACAAAAAAAGCAATCGTAGGTAAAAATGCCAAAATAGAATGGGTATCAGGATCATTTGGATCAAAAGTATCAATGCTATACCCGATGAGCTTTTTAAATGGAGAAAATGCATCAAGCGAATTCATAGGTATATCATTCGCAGGAGAAGGCCAAAACTTGGATACAGGAATGAAAATAGTACAAAATGCACCAAACACTTCAGCAGTAGTAAACTCAAAATCAATCTCAAAAGACGGTGGTATATGCACATTTAGAAGTGATATAAAAGTATTGCCAAAAGCAACAGGAGCAAAGCTATCAGTATCATGTGAATCACTAATGTTAGATAATCTTTCAAAATCAGATACAATTCCAACATCAAATGTACAAACATCGGATGTAGAATTTGCACACGAAGCTAAAATTGGTAAAATATCGGATCAAGCAATATTTTACTTAATGACAAGAGGATTATCAGAAGAAGAAGCAAAAGCCATGATAGTAAGAGGATTTGCAGACCCGATTTCAAAAGCGTTACCACTAGAATATGCAGTTGAAATGAACAACTTAATAAACTTAGAATTAGAAGGGAGCATAGGATAATGACAAACGAATTAGTATTAAATGCTACACCTCTAAGAACTTCACAAAGTTATCAAATCAATGATTTAAAAATAAAATTAGACATACCCGAAATCAAAGAATTTGACAATGTACAATTTAAAAATATTGAAAAAATAACTTTGGAAAAATCAGAAAACACACTATTATCAAACAAAATAGGATTAGAACTACAAACGAACTATTCATTAAATATAATAGTACCAAAATATACAAAAATAGAACAAAATATAGAGTTAAACTTCAAACTAACAGAAGAAGCCTTGATATCAAAAATAAATATCAAATATGAGAAAAATTCTGAAGCAAGCATAATCATAAAATTTGAAGGAAGTGGATTCAATTACTCAGAAATTGAATTACAAGCAGAAGAATATTCAAAAGGCAAAATTACAATAGCAAACTTATTAGAAAGCACAGCAAACACAAACATATTTGCAATCTCAAATAATATAGCAGACAATAGCGAAATTTCGCATGTAATTGTAGATTTTGGAGGAGAAAACAAGATATCAAACTATTATAGTGAACTAAATGGATATAGAGCAAAAAATAGCTTAAAAACAGTTTATTTAGGACAAGACAATAATAGATTAGATTTAAACTACCATATTAAACATATAGCAGAAAAAACAAACTCAGAAATGGAAGTTCAAGGAGCAATAGATGGAAATTCTAAAAAAAGCTTCAAAGGAACAATTGACTTTATAAAAGGTAGTAAAGAATCAAAAGGTTCAGAAAACGAAAATTGTGTTTTATTATCAGATAAAGCCAAATCAATCTCATTACCGATGTTATTATGTCATGAAGATGATGTAAATGGAGAACACGGAGTATCATCAGGAAAAATAGATCCAAAGAAATTATTTTATATAATGACAAAAGGTATCTCTTATGAAGACGCACGAAAGCTAATAATTAAAGCAAATTTCAACAATATAATAAATGAAATACCGGATGAAGAATTACAAGAAAAAATAATAGAAATAATTGAAAAAATATAAGGAATAATAAAATGACAACTAATGAAATTAGAAAAGATTTTCCAATTCTAGAAAACCAAGATATTGCATACTTAGACAGTGGAGCAACAACTCAAAAACCTTTGCAAGTAATAGAAGCAGTAACAAATTATTACAAACAAAGCAATGCAAATCCACATAGAGGAGCATACGATTTAAGTATAGAAGCAACAAAAGCATATGATGAATCAAAGGAAAAAGTTGCAAGATTCATAAATGCAAAATCGGCAAATGAAATCATTTACACAAGAAATGCCACAGAAAGTTTAAATTTAATTGCAAACTCTTATGGAATGCAAAATATAACAAAAAACGACAAAATTCTTATATCAATAATGGAACATCATTCAAATCTAGTAACATGGCAAAACGTTTGCAAAAAAACAGGAGCAACACTTGAATACATGTACACAAACGAAGATTGTGAGTTGTCAGATGAAGAAATAAACAGAAAAATAGTTCCAGGTGTCAAAATAGTTGCAGTAACACAAGTATCAAACGTTTTAGGCACAATAAATGATATAAAGAAAATAGCAAAAAGAGCCCACGAAGTAGGAGCAATAATAGTCGTAGACGCAGCACAATCAGCACCACATATAAAAATAGATGTTCAAGATTTAGATGCTGATTTTTTAGTATTCTCAGGACACAAAATGCTAGCACCAATGGGAATTGGCGTATTATATGGAAAAGAAGAAATACTAAACAAAATGGAACCATTCAATTTAGGTGGAGACATGATTGAATATGTATATGAACAAGAAACAACATATGCGGAGCCACCAATGAAATTTGAAGCCGGAACTCAAAACGTAAATGGAGCAGTAGGTCTATCAGCAGCAATCGATTATTTAGAAAATATCGGAATGGAAAATGTCGAAAAAATAGAAGCAGAGCTTCTAAAGTATGCCTATGAAGAACTAACAAAACTAGATTTCGTCCAAATCTATGGACCAACAAATCTAGAAAAAAGAGCCGCAGTAATAGCATTCAACGTAAAAAAAGTTCATCCACACGATGTTTCAACAATTCTAAACAACAGTGGAGTCTGCATACGTTCAGGCCATCACTGTGCCCAACCACTACATAGAAAATTAAAAATGGAATCAACATGTAGAGCAAGTTTCTATATTTACAATACAAAACAAGACATAGACAGATTAATAAATGGCCTAAAAGAAGTTCAAAAAATATTCAGTAAATACATGTAAAAGGAGAAAATAATGGAAAACATGGATTCAATCTACACAGATATAATCATGGAAGCAAGCACATCAAAACACAACAAACACAACCTAACAAATCCAGATTTTATAGAACATGGCCACAATCCAAGCTGTGGAGATGATATCACTCTGGAAATAAAAATGAAAGACGACATCTTAGAAGACATATCATTCACAGGCACAGGATGTGCAATCTCACAAGCTTCAACCACAATAATGATTGATCTATTTAAAGGAAAAACAAAACAAGCAGTCTTAAAATTAATAGACATATATCTAAGAATGATAAAAAGAGAGAAAATCTCTGATGAAGAAATTGATTCTCTAGAAGATGCAGCAGCACTTCAAAACATATCAAACATGCCAGCTCGAGTAAAATGTGCAGAGCTAGCATGGTACACAATGCAAAAAATCTTAAATAAATAGCATACAAACTAGCAAAAACAATCTCAAAAGCCTAGTTTAGTATAAAGTAGAAATATTACAAAAAATATAATAAATGGAAAACAAATTACTTTACAAAAAAACATATTTGTGGTAATATTTCTACATAAATGCAGATGTGGCGAAATTGGTATACGCACAGCACTCAAAATGCTGCGGGAAACCATGTGGGTTCGAGTCCCACCATCTGCACCAACAAATAAAGGACTCTAAACTATTGCTTAGAGTCCTTATTTTTACTAATAAATGAATATTTTTATTATTTGGAGTTAATATAGTTTAATATGTTTTTGTGTACTTTTATACAATTGTAGTCGTACTAAATAATATCAAACCATTTATTTATTTTTTGTGCATAACATGATATAATAATAACGTAACTAATATTTATATTTTTACCATAATTATGGAGAAAGGAAAGTAATGACTAAGGAAGATGTCATTGATCATTTTGAAAAGCTTAAAGTAATATTAAGCTACCTCACATTATTAAGGAAGGAGCAACAGGAGGTTGCAGCGTCTTTAATTGCTATGAAGGAGGAAAGTCTCAAAGAAAAACAAGATGACCAAAAGTTTTTTGAACATTCTTTTGAAATAGCTTGTCTCTATGATGAGCAAATAAAAAAGGAGCTTAAAGAATTGACAGCAGAAATAGAGAAAGCCAAGATTACGGCTAAGTCCTGTCATTAAGAAATGTTATTGAAAGAAGAGTATGAATATACTCTTCTTTTCTATTTATTGACTGGGTATTTCTTGAATAATACTAGTAACTATGATAAAATCAAAACTGAAAAAAGAAAAGGAAAAACACAAATGATAAAAGATTATAGAAAAGTAATATTTACAATTTTATTATTAATAATACTAGTAATCACAGGCTTAATTATATTGTTCAAAAATACAACAACAATAGGAACAATAAAGCCACACACATATAATGAACAAGAAGTTGATGAATATGCAAAACAAGCACATGGTGAAAAAGTTAAGCAAGTATCAAAAGGAAAAAATATTGAAATTGAAATAGAAGCTCCAAATAACAGTAAGGAAAAAGTAAATGGAGTAATATATGAATATTCTAGAGAAAATGGAGATATTTTTCCGATAATAACATATCCAATTCATAAAAAGAAAAGTGATAATAAAACAATCGAAAAAACATATTTAAGAAATATCAGTGATTATTATCAATCAGCAATAATAGCTTCATATGCAGAAAACATAACTTCAATTGCTCAAACATATAATTTAATAGCAAATGTCGAAAAAAATAATATGAATGCATATATATTATTTAATATGAGTGAAGAAAAAGAAGCATATAACATAGGTAGAGCAATGCAGCAAATAAATGAATTATTAGCATTAGAAATAAATAAAAATGAAATCACAAAAAAATATGAAGTAGAAAATGTAGTAGCAAAGGTACATTATACAAATCAAAAAAAAGGCATTGATAAAATAGTAAATATACCATTAGCTCAAAATCGTGACGATATACAGGATTTTGATGCAAACTACTATGCATCATTAATAAAAAACAATATAAATTGAAAGGTATAGTATGGGATTTTTTGATAAATTAAAACAAAGTTTAGAAAAAACAAAAATAGCACTAGGGATAAAAAAAGTTGATGAAAATTTATTAGAAGAGTTAGAAGAAAAGTTGATTATGTCAGATGTTGGTATGACTGCAACAAATGAAATAATTGAAGAATTAAGAACTAGAATTAAACAAGACAAAATAATAGAATCAGACAAAGTTGTAGAAATATTAAAAGAACAATTAGAAAAGATTCTAACCAAGGAAGATAATAAATTAAATCTAGAAAGATTACCATCAGCAATACTAATGGTTGGAGTAAATGGAGCTGGAAAAACAACATCAATTGGAAAAATTGCAAATAGACTAAGACGACAAGGAAAGAAAGTATTAGTTGTAGCAGCAGATACATATAGAGCAGCAGCAGTTGAACAAGTTGAAGAATGGGCAAAAAGAGCCAATGTAGAT
>CAURYI010000050.1:0-6291 GCA_963529075.1 uncultured Eubacteriales bacterium | reverse complement strand
ATCGAGTTATTTTTTTCTGATAATGTTGATGAAGAATTAAAAAATAAGTTTTACATGGGAGTTTTATCTTTTAATGATATAAAGAATAATCCTGAATTTGCAGATATTGTTATTAATAAAAATTTTTGTGTTGGTTTTAAAAAGGTAATACAGGAAATGTCGGCTAATGAATGTGGACTTTTTTGGACGGAATTATCTATAGAAGAAATAGTTAATTTATCAAAAAGATATGGTGATTCTTTAAAAGATCTTAAAAAGAGTGTAATTTCTGAATATTTAAGAAGTAGAGATGTCAATATAATCGAAGCGGAAATAGAAAAAAATATACTAAATAGAGTTTCTAAATATGATGAGGATGTTCCCCAATTTTTTAAAAGTAAGTATCCTGAAATGTTTTTAGGAAATGATGCTCCTGATGATTTGAAAAGAATATTTTATGATGGGGATGATGCATTTAATTTTAATGTGATTAGAGAAACCCCAGAATGGATTAGATATTTGGATGGAATGAATTTATCAAGAGCTTTTTCTGAAAATTATCAATTCTTTTTTAAAGAGTTATCAAATGAAAAATTAATAAATTTAGAATTAAAAAATCCTGGTGTTATGTCTGAAATGGTAGAAGATAGATATCAGGTAAATTTGATAGAGTGGTATAAGGCAACAGGTGGAAGATTTTTGCCTAATTTGGCTGTTATGAAAATATTTCCAATTGAGGAAATAGATAAATTTTTGAGTAATAGTAAGAAATGGTCTAAATTAGTTAGGGATACTAAAATAAAATCATATAACCAAATGGTGTCATTGTTAAAAGGCGCTTATGCAATCGGAGTTTTTGATGGAAAAGATGCTGGTTTTACTAAATTAATAAGATTATTTAATGATGTTCCACAAAAAATATCCAAAGAGAATTTTGAATTAATTTATGATTATATAAATAGGACTGATGAAGTTGGGATTGATTTTTTAAATGAAGTATATAATTTAAATGAAGATGGAAATTATAATATAAAGCTTGATTTGCAAAAAGATAGGGAAAAAGTTGTGAAAATTCGAAAAATTATGAATGATATTAATTTCCCTGGATTAATTAATTTAACTTTAATGGAAAAAATGTTTGATAGATTTAAAATATATTATAATAAGCAATTTGCTAATTTTCTTATAAAGAATTTAGATAAAATAATTGTGAATGATGAATATGTCCAAAATCTTCCTTTTATACAAAATCAGTTTGATCGTATTAGAGATGTTAATGTTGGCAGGGTTAAGGAAATAACTCTTGATATGGCTCTTTATTATGTTAAAAATGTTGAATATGATAATATTGATATTGGAAATGATGAAGTTGCTAAAGAAGCTAAAAGTTTTGGATATAATCAGAAAGAGTTTGAACAAATACAAAGAATTTATAATGAAGGGGAACTTAGGGATTATTCAAGTATTCCAAGAATTTTAGGCGAAGAGAATGGAATGAAATATGAAATGCTTAGATGTGATGACCCTTTGGGTTTAACTATTGGAGAAAGAACTGATTGTTGTCAAAAAATAAATGATGATGGTGTTACTTCTATGGAACATAGTATGGTATCACCTGATGGTAGAGTATTTTATATTAGAGACGAGTTTGATAGAATTGTTGCACAGAGTTGGGTGTGGAGAAATCAAAATGCTATTTGTTTTGATGATATTGAAATATCTGATAAAGTGTATGATATATATGTTGCTGAAAACCCAGGCGCTGTTAAAGCTGATTTAGCAAATAAAGTATTAATGGTTTATAAAAAAGCTGCTAAAGATTTGATGGATGTAGATAAAATATCATATAATAGTATGCTTGCTAAAAAGATGATTACTCAAGAGCAATATAATTCATTGGTTTTAAAAAAGGTTACAGTTGGATTGGGATTTAAAGAGATAGCTGAAGCAATCATGGCTGATGGGTCACTATATATTGATAAAAATCCGATTAAAGTTATTCATTCTAATCGTTTCATGGAATTATATACTGATGCAAATGTTCAATATATAATAAATGAAGAAGGATATGATAAGAATAGTATTTATGATAAGACTCAAAATTTATATATTTATGAGGACGATATTCCGATATATGATATAAGCAATTTATCTATGGATATCTTGTTTAGATTACAGAGAATGAAAATGAATGACAAATTAATTGATACAGACTGTGAAAAAATTAATGATTTATCTAATTCTGAAAGTATGATAATTAATGTTGCTAGTAAATATGAGTTAAATCCTAATGATACAAAAATTGTTTCAACTGCAAGAATGGGATTAATATATGGTGAAAACGATGAATGTGTTGAGATAGCAGACCTAATTACAGTACCTATAAGAGATGATTTGGGATTTGAAGAAAAGAAAAAAATGATTAAGCATATTACAAATCAAATAAAGAAATCTTTAAAGCAAATTGATATAGGTGATCGCAGAGTGGATATGTCAAGGTTGGATAAATCTAGCAGAAGTTGGTTGACAAGTTTTATGAATCAAGTAAATAGGAAGAAAATTGATTGTGAATATGATATCAATTAAATTTGAATATGAATCTATATAATGTTATTTTAATATTATATAGATTTTTTTTATTTTGTAGCATAAATACTGGATTTTTTTACCTGAATTATGCTTTAATAGATGTAGAGAAATTTTACAAAGGAATAGGTTTATGTTTAATGAAAAAAATAACAAAAGTCTACTAGAAAATAGAGCAAATTATAGTATTTTGCCAGTTGTACGTAGGTTGAAAGAATTTAAGATTCCTGTTATTGAATATTGTGATGACGCTTCGGATAATAGGGATTATGTGATATTTAAAGAATGTGATGAAATGATAGATTTATTGTCGGTTTTAAATAGGGACTCGGATAATTTTTCTATAATGATTTCAAATAAAAATGATGAAATGAATTATGGAGTATTCTTTGATAATAAAAATTTTGGAATGGCTGAATATTTTACAAAGATTGTATATGGATTTTTACAGGAAGAGATTAAGCCTAAGAGTAAGGAAAGAGAATTTTTGTCAAGAATTAATGAAAGATTAAAGAAATCTATCAAAGGAGAAGTATCATATAGTGTTAATTTAAATGATGAATATTTCGAATATATGAATAAAACAGGAAAAACTAATATTATTACTGTGCGTTCACGAAGTGGTAATGACATGGATGAGTTTGTAAGAGTTTTTGCAAAAAGTACAAATTTGAAAAAAATACAAAATGATAATGATTATAATGATTCAACTAATTTTATCGAAAGTTCAATAGATAAAAAAACGGCAATAATTAATTTAGATAAATCTAATTCTAATAAAATTGTTGATGTTATTGATTTTGGAAATGAGTTAATGAAACGTTTAAATAATATAAAGAAAAATAAAAAAATTGAACAAGAGTATGGAGGTTAGAAATGAAAACTGATAAAAAAAATAGAACAGGAGTACAAAAAGCAATTAGAGTTGTTGCTATATTATTAATAATATTTATAGTTACTTTAGCGGGTGTTGCAGTTGGAGCTTGGGGATATATTAATAGTATGCTTGGAAAAATTAATAAAGAAACAATTGATACAAATGCAATTGGTATTACAGAAGAAACTAAAAAATCTTTAAAAGGTTATAGAAATATTGCTTTACTAGGAATTGATAGTAGGGCTGATGATTATGGTTTGGGAAATAGAACTGATTGTATTATTATTGCAAGTATTAATGAAGAAACAAAAGACGTGAAAATGTTTTCGGTTTATAGGGATACTTATTTAGAGGTTGTGGAGAAGAATACAAAGAAATTGGATAAGGTAACTCATGCTTATTCTTATGGAGGAGCACAAAATACATTACTTGCATTAAATACTAATTTGGATTTGAATATAAAAGAATATGTAACGATTAATTTTGATTCATTGATTAGTGCTATTAATGCAATGGATGGTGTGGATATTGAAATTGAGAAAGATGAACTTAAATATATTAATGAATATATTGATGCTTTAGTTCAAACATCTGGTGTTAAATCAAAACATGTTACAAAAACTGGATTACAAAGACTTGATGGAGTTCAAGCAGTTGCTTATTCTAGAATTAGATATACAGCTGGTGGTGATTATAAGAGAACTGAGAGAATGAGGGATGTTGTGCAAGCAATGGTAAAAAGAGCTAAGGGATTAGGGTTTAATCAATTACAAAAGCTTGCAACTAAAGTATTGCCGTTGGTAAGAACTAATTTATCAGAAACAGATATTATGGGATTATTACCAATACTTATGAAAGTTAATTTTACAACTAGTATGGGATGGCCATATCAAACAAAAGGCAAAACAATGGATAGATGGTATGGAATACCTGTTACACTTGAAAGTAATGTTGAAAAGCTTCATAAAGAATTTTTTGGAAATGCAAATTATGTTGTAAATAATAAAATAAAACAAATAAGTAAGACTATTGTGGATAAAACTGGATACAAGAATTAAAAATATTGTTTAACGAAAGAGGAAAATATGAATATATTTGTTGATGCATATTTATATGGAAATTTGGGTGATGATTTATTTTTTGAAGACTTAGTAAAAAGGTATCCGAGACATACTTTTACGGTGATTTCTAATTTTTATAAATCAAAAAAGTATAAAAATATTAAAGTATATAAATCGACAATTACAAGTAAATTATTGAAGAATGATTTATTTAAAGAAAAGGTATTTTTTAAGGATTTTGATGCTGTAATCGGACTTGGTGGAAGTTTATACATGAATAATCTTGATAAAATTAATGGAAATGAATCTGTATATGGTAATAAGGATTTTTTCTTACTAAATACTAACTTTGGAAGACTGGATACTGAGGAATATTATAAAAAGTATTATGATTTTTTTAGAAGAGCAAAAGATATATGTTTTAGGGATAAATATTCTTATGGACTGTTCAAAAGTTTACCATCGGTAAGAAGTGCGGCAGATATATTGTTTGATATTAATCCGAAATATATTAATGTCACAAATAGAAAAAAAGTAATTATTGCAGTTTTATCACCTAATTATAAATATGGAGAATTTCAAGGAATATATGAAAATAAGATATTGCAATTTATCAAGTTCTTTAAGATACAGGATTATGATGTTACATTGATGTCATTTTGTAAAGAACAGGGTGATGAAAAAGCAATAGAATCTATTTTGCAAAAAACGGATGAAGAAGTTGATACATATTATTATAGAGGAAATACTGATGAAGCTTTGGAAGTTTTAGGTAGTTCAAATATCATAATTGGATCTAGATTGCATGCTAATATTTTAGGAATGGCACTTGGAAAAACTATTATTCCAATGATATATGATAAAAAGATAGCTAATATTTTAAGAGAAGTTGGATTTGATGGTGTTATGATTGATATGTACGATATTGCAAATTTTAAAATTTCATCATTAACATATGAAAATTTAAATTATGTGTGTGATATTAATAAAGCGAGATATGATGCTAAAAATCAATTTAAAGTGCTTGATGAATATTTACTTGATGTTAGGGATAAAAAAGGTATGATTGATAATACTATTTTTTATGAAGAAGAAGAGAGACGAAAGACAAAGGAGAATGATAATGGCTAATATTAAATTGGATTATACTTATTCAGGCTTTTCAAAAGAAGAAATTTTGGAAAGTGCACAAGTAGTTGTTGAAGTTGATAATGAATTAATGGAGATGAAGGATGATAATACACAATTTTGTGGTTGGATTGATTTGCCTTCTAAATATATTAATTCTGAAGAATATGGAAAAATTAAGAGAGCTGCTGGAAAGATAAGAAGTGATTCTGAATTTTTAGTTGTTATTGGTATTGGTGGTTCATATTTGGGCGCTAGAGCAGTGATTGAAGCATTGCATAATTCAATTTATCAATATGATGAATCACAGACAAAAGTATTATTTGTAGGAAATAACCTAAGTTCAAATTATATTAATGATATTATTGATATAGTGAAGGATAAAGATTTTTCAATTAATGTAATTTCAAAATCTGGAACTACAACTGAACCTGCAATTGCATTCAGAATTTTTAGAGAATTAATTGAAAGTAAGTATGGAATGGAGGAAGCGAGAAAGAGAATTTTTGTTACTACTGATGAAAATAAAGGCGCTCTAAGAAAATTATCCGATATTGAAAATTATGAAACATTTGTAATTCCTGATGATGTTGGTGGTAGATTTTCTGTATTAACAGCTGTTGGATTATTGCCGATTGCTGTTAGTGGTGTTGATATTGA
>CAURYI010000049.1:0-6371 GCA_963529075.1 uncultured Eubacteriales bacterium | reverse complement strand
TGTTACATTACCCTCTTTTACAATTCTTCCCTTGTCATCTTTTACAACAATTTTAACATCATTTGGTCTCTTATTCTTATTATTTGAATTATCATCCCATTCAATTGTTACTCTTGGTTTTATTGTTTCATTTGGTACTGTAAATTTATTTGTTACTACAAATCCTGATTGTCTATTTCCAGACATTGTTCCTGTATAGAATTTCATATCATCTGCATTAACTTCTTGTTCTTCTAAAACATAATCAATTTCTTGACCATTTTCATCAAATTTCAACAAATTATCAAATGTATAACTCCAATTTTCATCAGTTGTTCTATTTCCTGTTAAAACTTTTGATTTTATTTCAGAATTATTTTGTTTGATTACAAATTTAATTGACTCAGGTCTTCTATTATTTCCATTATTATTATCTTCCCAATGTTTTGTTACTTGAACTGTAATCTTATCTTCTGGTACAACAAATTTATTTGTTATTATAAATCCAGTATCCTTATCTCCAATTATCTTATTTGCATAGAATTTAAAATCATTTATATTTACTTCTTGTTCTCCTACTTGATAATTAATTAGATTTCCAAATTCATTATATTTTGGCATATTTGTAAATATGTATGACCAATTTTCATTCGTCGTTCTATTTCCTGTCACAACTTGTTCTACTGGAGTTAATCCACCATTTAATACATACTTAATTGATGTAGGTCTTTTAGCATTTGCATTAGAATTATCATCCCAATTCTTTGTTACTGTTACATTTATTTTTTCGTCAGGTACATTAAATGTATTTGTTACTGTAAATCCTGCTTTATAAGTTCCAGCAATATTTTTATTGTAAAATTTTAAATCCCCTGTTTTTACTTCAAGCTCTTCAAGTACATAATTTACTTCATTTCCTAATTGATTATATTTTGGAACATTTGTAAATGTATATGTCCAATCATCACCAGTTCCAGTTAATATCTTATCTTCTACAATTTCAGCACCATTTTTCAATCTTAATATAATTGATGTTGGTCTTTTCTTAGCTTGGTTTGAATTATCCGCCCAATGTTTATCAGCTTTTATACTAATTGTTTCTGTTGGTATTTTAAATGTATTTGTTACATCAAATCCGTCATTCATATCACCAGAAATACTCTTCTTATAAAATTTGAATCCATCTTGTACTCCATGATCTTCTTCTTCAAGTATATAGTTAATTAATTCATTTCTATCATTATATTTTGGAACATTTGCAAATGTATATGACCAGTCCTCATTTGTTGTTACATTTCCTGTTACAACTTGTTCAATCGATGTATTTCCACCTTTTAAAACATATTTTATTGATGTTGGTCGCTTTCCATTTGCATTATTATCATCACTCCAAATTTTATTTACTCCAATTCTTCTTGCAAATTGTCCATCAGTTTTTGTTTCAACATTTTTTTCTTTATTTGTAACTCCTACTACTTCCGGTACATCCTTTAAATTAAATTTAACATTTGCAGTATTTTTAATATTAATATGTTCTTCAATTGGTAAATCTTTATAAACAACACCAAAGGTCTTTATAATTTCAACATTTCCATTATTATCAAATGAATTAATATTATTGACCAATATCTTCCACTTAATTGTTTTGTGTTCATCATCATATTCCCCACCAGCTAAATCTGATTTGTCAACATCAATTTTATATGGTAATGTATCAACTATTTCTAATACACCTTTTCCTATATAATCTCTAACATTTCCACTATATTTAATATTATATACAAATTTTTGATTAACATTATTTACTACTTGTGGTGATGTTTTTTCAAAATCACTATTTTCAATAGTTACATCTTTCAATTTATAGAAATATGTTACTTCAATTGGATCAACAGTCATTGTTCCGGCCCCATTCACTGGAACATTTGACACTATATAATTTGCTGGAATAGTTGTAATTGAAGTTGTATTATAAACATCATCAACTCTACCATCTATTACTTGATCCTCATTTACTCCACCATCATTATTTGGTACTTTATCAGTTGTTCCCTCAATATAATGATGTACAGTAACTTTAGCATCTTTCAATTTATAAATATAACGTACTTTAACTGGTGTTTCAGAACTAATTTTTCCATTTGAATTATCAGGTGTGCTTACTAATTCATATTTATTATCTACAACTCCTGGTACTGTTGTGTAATCTTTTCCATATTCCACTTTTTGTGTACTATCTAGAATTATCTTTGTACCATTTTCTAGTTCATAACTTGTTGTTACATCAATTTGTTTTGGCTGATAATAGTAATTTACTTCAATATCATTAGTTGTAAAATTACCTGTTGCATTTGTTGGTTTTACAAACTCACCTAATACATTTTTCTCAAGTTCATATCCCTCAACAATCACTGGAGTTGTTACATATCTTGAATTATAATCTCCTGTTAAAATTTCAGTATCTGATATTTTTTCATTTGTATCTTTCTTATAATGATTTACTCTAACATATGAAATTGTGTTAGAAAATTGTACTTCAATAATTTTATCTTCTGTCACATTTTTAAATTTTGGTAAATCCATACTACCATCCGAATTTAATTCCAATGGAATTTCTTCTCGATTAACTAAAACTTTACTAATTTTAAATCCTGTCTCAGGTGTAATTTTAATATCTTTCTTACTATCAGAATAAATTTCCACATCTTCAAGTTTCTTACCTTCATAATCATTTTGACCAATATCAGTAATATTACCACCATAAGAAAATTTTCCTTTTATAGCATATTTTCTCCAATTATTTTTGACTTCGATTTCTGATTGAGGATCTGTCTCTGGAACTATAATACCCCATTTATAATAATTGTCAAATATTGGATTAGATGAATTTTTATAAATATAATATATATTCCCCTTTTTATCAAATGTAGGGTAACTTCCTTTCACACCTCTTGGTACTTCAATTTCAGAAATTTTATTACCTTTAAAATTATACATTCCTATAATATCAGTTTCAGAATAACTATATCCAGCTTCTTCATTTTCTGAAACAGTTAAATTTTTACCAGAAGCAATTAAATTATCACTTATTAAAATTGCTTTTGAATAAATTTGCTCAACATTTCCGCTCTCATCTAATTTATAAATATATCCATTTATACCAAATTGATTTTTAGATTTAATACTAACGTAATATTTATTTTCAACTTTAATAATTTTAACCGAATTATCTGATCTTTCATTTCCTCCTGCACTAAAAGTACCTTTTCTATCAAATTTAATTAATTCGTTGTAATTTTCATCATATAAAATATATTTATTAGATTCAGTATCTAGAACTAACCTAGTTGAAATAATACTTTTTGTTTCTCCTGAAAATGGAGTTGTTTTTATTTCATGACCATCATTAAAATCCAAATAAATTAATTTTTCATCTCCATACCCCTGTTGAACTCCTAATACAACATTATCATCCCAAGAAACTGATGATGTTTCATAAAATTCTTTCGATTTATACTTTTTACTTCTCCATAATTCTTGCTTATTTGTTATTATTGGATTATTATAAGTATCCTTTCCCCAAGTATATTTATATTTTACATACTCAATTTCAGTAAAAGATGAATAAGTTTTAATAATCTCAATTCCAAATTCAGGATTATTTTCATTATATTCTTCATTCATTTTCGTCCATGCATATTTAGGTTTCAGTTTTTCACCAACACCAACATATATTGGAGTTTTTGATATTTCATATCTTTTATCCACTGTAGATAACTCTAAAAATTTATATTGCCCAGGTTTTAAGCCTTTAGTATACTCACCATTTTCATCAGTCTCAACCACCCTATATGTAACACCATTAATAACTTCTTCCGCTCCTACAATATTACCTTTTGAATCATATGCAGTACTTTCTGCACCCATATCATCAACTTCAAATATAGCAAATTTAGTTCCCGGTAATCTTTTAGAAGTTTTAACATCTGTTTTTATAATTGTAAATAATGGAACATCTTCTACTCCTATTTTATATACAGCATTATCAGTATCAGCTGCTTCTAAAATAATATCTTTACCCGAATCTTTATTTCTAGTTAATGTATCTTCAATAACTGACACTTCCAAAATACCTAATGCATTTCTTTGAGCCTTAATTTTTAATTTACCAGTATTTCTAGTATATCCTTCAGGAGGAGCAATTTCCTCAATTGTATACTCTCCATTATATGATTGACCAGGCTTATACTCATATAATCCATTTACTAAAATATGACCATTAGAGTCCGTTTCTGCGATTTTTTCTGATACTAAATCTATCCCAGAAATCATAAAACCAGTACCTGATAATTTTTCATTTTTGCCTTTAATATATTTTGTAATATCAACAGAATATCTTTTAGCTTTAACATCTGAAAATTTAACACTAGCTTCATCAAGATCTTCTAACGATTTACTAATTTTTAAATCTTCTCCATTACCAGATAAAATATTAATCAATGGATTTCCATCAATATTCACTACTTTAAACTTAACTGGATTATTTAAATAATAACCATCAGCATAAGTCTCTTTTAAAGAATACTCAATACCCGGTATTAATTTTTTAAAGACAATACTTCCATTTTTATCAGTTCTATAAATTTTAGAAAGTTGTTCTCCCTCATACAATTCATATTGAACATTTTTTAAAACTTCATTAGTCTCAAAATCTACCTTATTTAAAGTAAAATTATATTTTGAAATATATTCAAAATTCATTTTAATTTTAGTTGAACTTGTTTCTGATGGCTGAATAACTTCCGAACTAATCACTTTATTTTGTCCATCAATAAATTGTAAAATCATATTTCCATTTGATTCTATTACTTTAAACTTAATATTAGTACTATCATTTATATAATTATCTTCAGTACTAATTTTCTCCAATTTGTATTCTTTATCAACTAATAATCCATTAATCAATGCAGTTCCTTCATTATTTGTTATTCCAGTTTTACTATTTTCTTCTTCATTCAATTTAGCTGCATAGATTAAACCTTGTAACTTTCTATCAGTTCCCTTTTTCTTAACATTAATTTCTAAATTAAATCTTTTTAATAATTGAACTCCAACTTTATTAGCTTCAGCAGATGTATTAAGCATACCATCTTTTGTATTAAGATTAACATTAACAGCATTACTTGCAAATGTTGGTTGATTATACTTTGAATTCTTAGGAACATTTACTTCATAAGAAAACTCTGTTAATTCATTTACAGTAAATACTTTATCCCCATAATTAACATAATAATTCTTAATTTTTGACCAATCAGTAACCTGATCTTCTGTTTTCCAAGCATTATCATTCAATTCCCAGCTTCGATTTATATCTTCATTCTCAATATAATAAACTTTAACTTTATTTTTCAAATTATCTGGAATTTTAATTGGTCCAGTTAAAAAAGTATTATTTTTAGAATTTAAATCAGCTCCACTTAAAAGACCTTTATTATTTTTATATGGTAATGTACCAAGTATCTTTACATTAGTAACAGATGGAGGGAAATTATTTTTCAATTGAACAACAACCGTTGCCTTTCCAGTACCATTTCCATCAATAATACCAACATTAGGAGCATTAACAACATCACCGTCAGTATTATAATTAATAATTTTCTGATTTATATGTAATTCTTGTGGAGCAATAATCATTGTAGGAATTTCAGTGTAACCAATTTTTTCATCTTTATTACCATCAGCATTAATATCATATATATCTTTTAAATCATCCCTATTTACATATTTTTCATAAGAATTATTACTTTCATAAACATACTTACCATTTTCCTTATTATGTACATAAACTTTAGTATTTACTGTTTTACTATCTGCAACTGGATTAACTGTAATTGTAGAATTAACAGTAATACTTTGTTGATCCTTTAAAACATCTGAAGATAAATATACCTTTAAAAATTTCTTACCATTCTTATCAAACACTTCGTATCCAGAAATATTTACATTATTTCCACTTAATTTAACATCCTTTAAATCAACAATATCTTCTGGAAATTCCATTAACATTATAGAATCTTTCCAACCTTTTGGTTTAATAGCATCATAAGGTGCAATTGTATTTAAATTAACTGTAAATGTTTCATTTCTTGATTTATAAGTGCTTAATGTAAGTGAACCATTATGAGAAACCATTGAATTTAACTCATAATAATTTACGGCAATTTCAGCATTTCCATTACCAGTAAATTCACTTGAATTTGCAGTTAATTTAGAAGAATAATCAATATGCTTATTTATATAATTCAATTTATCAAAATTATTTTTATTGATTTCATTCACTACTTCTTTATCAGAAATATTCATTATATTTTCAATTCTAAACATCATTGAAT
>CAURYI010000048.1:0-6438 GCA_963529075.1 uncultured Eubacteriales bacterium | reverse complement strand
AAAGTTGAATTAAGTGTTTCTTCTTTAGCAACACCACCCATCTTTAAGATATCCTCCGTTTGTTCTTCGACCATAACATCCATAACATCGTCAACTGTAATAATACCTAAAATAATTTGCTTTTTATTAACAACTGGCAAAACAGTTAAATCATATTTTCTAAACATTGCTGCTACTTCTTCTTGATCTACTTCTGGTTCAACTGAAATAAAGTTTTTAATAGAAATATCAGCTAAAATCGTATCATTATCATTAATCAAAACATCTCTTAATTCAACAGTCCCAACAACTTTTCTAGTATTATCAGATATAAATAATGTATCCAATAATTCATTTTTAGGAGCCATTTCTTTAATTCTTTTTAAAGTCTCTTTAATAGTCATTTCCTTCTTAAATATTATAAACTCCGTGGTCATAATACCACCTGCAGAATCTTCTTTATATCCAAGTAAAGATGTTAGAATTTTTCTATCACCTTCAATCATTAAATTAAGCAACTCTTTTCTTTTATAAATTTTAAGCATTCCTAAAATATCTGCAATATCATCTTTTTGCATATATCCAAAAATCTTTAAAATCTTTTCATTAGTTAAATAACTAATAATTTTAAGCTGAATATTTTCTTCAGCATGCTCCAATACCATTGCCAACTTTTCATCTGTTAAAGCAGTACATAAAAGCACAATTTGATTATCCTCATACTCTGATAATGTTTTTGCAATATCAATTAATTTTAATTCATCAGTTAATGAATTTAAATCTATTACTTTTTCCATAACGTTCCTCCATTTTTACTAAATATAATAAAAAAATCATTAAAAAATTAATGATTGGAGAAAATATAATATTTAATTAACAAACCCTATTATATTATAAATAATGGGTCAAAACTGCTTATTAAATTATATATTTTCATACAATAACACGGCTCGTCACCCATTATTTTTTCACCTCTTTTTTAAAAAACTCTGAACATTTTAACATAAAATACCATATTCGTCAATAAATTCAAATAATAAGCTAACATTTTTTAAAAAAAAGAGGCTATTTAAAATAGCCTCCATATACAAATTACCATTTTTTTATAATTTAAAAAACATAATAAAAATATACATAATTTACACATAATTATCAAAAGAAATTCACATTTTCAATATTTCATTTTCTTTACATTTTTTAATCAGTGTTTTTAGTTATTAACAGGGTTATCCACATTATCCACATACTATTTTTTGGTATTTATTAATTTACAAAAATTACATAATTCATTTTATTGATATATGCTTTGTAAATTTAATTGAGAAAAATCCACATTATAATAAACCACAAAGCCCAATATTACCAACAATTCCACAGCAATAAATCTTTTTAAAATTATGTTAAACCACTTTTCACCCACTGCAAACCCAAACATTCTTGCAGCTAAATACACACCCATAAATCCTCCAAGAAGTGATAATATTGTTATTATTTTATTCAATATTGAATCCTTCATTTTTATACTAACATTTTTATCCATTTGCATCCAAATAAGCAAATATCCAATTACATTAAAAAATAATATAACTCCACTAATTATTTTTAACAACATAATTAATCCTCCTAAATAAATAAACTCATTTGATTACTTTCAGTCATTCCTTTTAAACAACCAGCATTTCTCAATAATTCAATACCTGATTTACCAAGTTTAGCTCTAATCTTCAATTCATCAATCGAATCAAATTCACCTTCCTGTCTTGCTCTTTCTATACCTTCGGCTGCTATAGTTCCAAATCCAGGTAATGAATTAAGAGGTGGTCTAATACCATTATCCTCCATTAAAAATCTTGTTGCAGATGATTTGTATAAATCAAGTGGTAAAAATTTAATTCCTCTAGCATACATTTCATTTACAAAGTTTCATACATTGCCGAGTCAGTATCAGTTGCTGCATTTCCAAGTAATTCAATTTCTCTCATTTTATTTCTAACTCTATCCTGGCCATTACACATTATTTCACTATCAAAAGCATTGGCTCTAATAGTAAAATATGCACAATAATATGCTTTAGGAATATGTACTTTAAACCATGCAATTCTAAAAGCATTTGTAACATATGCTGCAGCATGAGCCTTAGGGAACAAATATTTAATTTTATTACAAGAATCAATATACCAAGTAGGAACTTCTTTTTCCTCCATTGCTTTCTTAAATTCTACCCATTTATCCGGGCTTTTTGCAACTTTTCCCTTACGTACAAGCTCCATAATCTTAAATGCTGTATTCTTAGGCAGACCACATTTTATCAAATAAATCATAATATCATCACGAGTACAAATAACTTGATTCAATGGTGCCACATCATTATTAATTAATTCCTGAGCATTTCCAAGCCATACATCAGTACCATGTGAAAGTCCTGAAATTCTAATTAATTCCTCAAAAGTTGTAGGTTTTGTTTCATAAAGCATTCCCCTAACAAACTTTGTTCCCGACTCAGGTATCCCATAAGTTCCAACTTCAGACTTAATTTCTTCCGGGGTAACTCCAAGAGCCTCAGTTGAAGAATAAATTGACATCGTCTCCTTATCATCAAGTGGTACTTTTGTTGGGTCAAATCCAGTTAAGTCATATAACATACGAATAATGGTAGGATCATCATGACCCAGAATATCAAGTTTCAATAAGTTTTGATCAATAGAGTGATAATCAAAGTGAGTTGTAATAATATCAGAATTAGGATCATCAGCAGGATGCTGCACAGGAGTAAACTCATAAATCTCTCTACCCTTAGGTACAACTATAATACCACCAGGATGCTGACCAGAAGTTCTCTTTATTCCAACACACCCCAAAGAAATTCTATCAATTTCTGCATTACTAACAGGAACTCCCTTTTCTTCATAATATTTCTTAACATATCCAAATGCTGTTTTTTCCTTAACAGTACCAACAGTACCAGCTTTAAAAGTAGTTCCCTTACCAAATATAACTTCTGTATATTTGTGAGCTTTAGCTTGATACTCACCTGAAAAGTTTAAATCAATATCAGGCTCTTTATCTCCATTAAATCCAAGAAATGTTTCAAACGGTATATCCATACCATCCTTATCCATTCTACTTCCACATTTAGGACAATTTTTATCAGGTAAATCAAAACCATTCTTTACCCCATAATCAGTAAAATCAGAATATTTACAATTAGGACATCTATAATGTGGTGGCAAAGAATTAACTTCAGTAATACCAGTCATATTTGCAACGAAGGAAGAACCAACAGAACCTCTAGAACCAACAATGTAGCCGTCTTCATTAGATTTCCATACCAGTTTTTGAGCAATAATATACATAACTGAGAATCCATTCGAAATAATTGAATCAAGTTCTCTCTTTAATCTACTTTCAACAATTTCTGGCAACTTTTCACCATAAAGTTCATGTGCTCTGTCATATGCAATATCTTCAATCATCTTTTCACATCCTGGAATATGTGGAGCACATTTTTCAGGAGATAAAGGCGAAATCCTTTCACACATATCTGAAATTAAATTAGTATTTGTAACCACAATTTCTTCTGCTTTTTCTTTACCTAAATAACTAAATTCTTCAAGCATTTCTTCAGTACTTCTTAAATATAAAGGTGCTTGATTATCGGCATCCGCATATTTTTGTCCCGCTTGAATCATTCTTCTATAAATTTCATCTTGCGGATCCATGAAGTGCACATCACAAGTTGCACACACAGGTCTGTTTACTTTTTCACCCAATTCTACAATTTTTCTTACAATATTCTTAAGTCCATCATGATTTTCAATAGTACCATCTCTAACCAAATAATCATCATTCATATATGGTTGAACTTCCAAATAATCATAATATTTAGCAATTTCCTCTAATTCATCATCAGGTTTTCCATTTAATATTGCCTTATATAATTCTCCTTCACTACAAGCACTACCTAAAATCAATCCTTCTCTATGCTTATTAAGAATTGATTTTAAAATTAATGGCTTTTTAAAAAAATAATTAACATGAGAATATGAAACCAATTTATATAAATTTTTTAATCCAACATAATTTTTAGCTAAAATAATAATATGATTACTCTTTATTTTCTTATAATTCGCACTACCTTCTTCACTCTTATCAATATCTGATAATTTTTCAACTCCAGCATTTTCGAGCATTTTACACATTATATTAAACACTTTTACAGTTGTATCAACATCATCCAAGGCTCTATGGGCAACTAATACTTCAATTCCTAAATTTTCAGCAATAACACCTAGCTTATATTTTTTATAATTAGGAAACAAATTTTTAGCCAGTGCAAGCGTATCAAGATACGTATTTTCAAATTTATATCCAAGTTGCTGACAATTATATCTTAAAAATCCTGTATCAAAATCTGCATTATGCGCAACAAGTACAGAATCTCCAAAAAACTCCATAACCTTAGGTAAAACTTCTTCAATCTTAGGAGCATCCTTCACCATATCATCAGTAATATGAGTAACTTCTTGAACTTTTGCTGGAATAGGTTTCTCTGGATTAACAAAAGTTTCAAAAGTATCAATTATTTCACCATTTCGAATCTTCATTATACCAATCTCAGTAATCTTCTCAGTTCTAAAAGAAAAACCAGTTGTCTCCAAATCAAATACGCAATATGTTGTGTCTTTTAAAGTTTGTCCCTTATCATTTGACAAAACTGAATTTTCATCAGGAACTAAATAACCTTCAACACCATAAATAACTTTAAAATCATCATTTCCTTCAACAGTATGACAAGCTTCTGGAAAAGATTGAACAACACCATGATCAGTAATAGCTATTGACTTCCACCCCCAAGACATTGCTCTTTTAATAAGAGTTGAAGCACTTGCAACAGCATCCAGTTGACTCATCTGAGTATGAAGATGTAATTCAACTCTCTTTTTATCAGCATTATCTGCATCCCTCTTAGGCTCACTATATCCATCAATCTTTACAACAGTGTTTGCATTAATGTTAATTTCTTTAATAAAATCATTAAAACCTGCATTTCCTTCAATTTTAACCCAAGTACCAGGTTTTAAATTTTTTTCCGCTTTTGCCTTAGCATCCTCATTAACAAATGATTGACAATTGAGAGTAGTAGTTCCGTCATATATGTCAAAAGACACAATAAATCTACCAGTCTTAGTTTGTCTCACATCATTCATCTTTACAACCTTACCTTCAACATGAACAACTGTTTTTTCAGGTTGTATGTCTATTAACTTAGTAACATTTTTATTAAAATTAGAATTATTAGGATTTCTACCAATTATAAAATTAGGATCATCATTGACTGGTTCCGATTTTTTATTTTTTTGTTCTCCATCATTTTTTGGAAAATACACTTTATCAAAACTTTTTTGAGTATTATAAATAGGTGTTTCTTTAGGCTTATTCTGTTGTTCAATACTATTTTTAACAGCAATATCATTAGCCGTTGAAATAAATTCCTTTACAATTACGTCCTTCTCTTTTTGAAAAATTTCGGTAACTGTATCTCTATTAATATCAAAATCAATCTTTAAAGCAATTCCCAAATGATTTAAAATAAATTCATGAATATATTTATCCAACTTCTGATTTTTAATCATATTAGCAAATTCACTACAGATATTATTTATAACTAATTTATCATCTTCAATATCTGCATTACTTCCTGCCAAAAATGCTCCAATCATTGGATTAAAAACATTCATATACTTCACAATATTGTTCCATTGCAAATTTATCGATTCTCTTAAAAGTTCATTTAAAGATTCATCATAATTAATTTTAAATTCAACATCAGTAAATTTGAATTTATTAATCAAAAAATTCCTAAACTTAGCCAAATCAATCATATCAAGCACATAATTTGAACCAATAAACATTTCTAGTTTATTGGTTCTCTTATACAAATTTGCATCAATTATTATTAAATTAGCAAATGATTCATTTATATTAAAGTCAGGAAAAACCAATTTCAATTCTTTGTTCTTTTCCATTATTCCTCCATAGAAAAAACTATAACATTCCAAATAAAATATATGCAAAAGGTGTTATTAATAACAAGCTATCTATTCTATCAAGCATACCACCATGTCCCGGTAATAAATCACTAAAATCTTTAATTCCACAATATCTCTTAATTCCAGATGCCGCTAAATCTCCAATTTCTCCAATAATAGCTAAAACAAATGTCACTATTGCAATATGCAAATAATTAATTGATAAATTCATCAAATTGTTCATTCCAATTGTATATATCAACGAGAATAACAATGCACCCACAATTCCACCAATTGCTCCTTCTACAGTTTTCTTTGGACTAATAGGTGTAAGTTTGTGTTTTCCAAACTTTTTACCTATCAAATAAGCAAATGTATCGCTCCCCCATGCAGATGTAAAAATATAAGCAATATATATCAATCCCATTGG
>CAURYI010000047.1:0-6482 GCA_963529075.1 uncultured Eubacteriales bacterium | reverse complement strand
AAAATTTTTTAATGAAGTTTATGTTGAGCCAAATCTTTACGATGGAACTGGATTTAAGAAAAAATAAATTATTAATACACATTTGTTTAGTTTTCAAACACTTGTGGCCGTAAATAATTTTAGTAAAATTATCGAAAATTTGACTATATTTTGCATAAGTGGTATAATAGATATGATTACTTAAAGGAGGATTTATGCGAAAACATATAAGTATTCAACCGGAGTCTGACAAACCTCAATCCGGAAAATTTTCTATAAAGAAGGTTTTAACAATTGCCATTTTATTTGTTTTATTAATGGGAACAGTTGGGGTTATGGCTTCAAGTAACAGAGTAAGATCTGTAAAAATATTATTATCAAGTGGTTATGAAATGAATGTTGTAACTACTAGTACAAAAGTTGAAGATATTTTAAAAGAAAATCATATAATTGTTTTTGATGGTGAAAGTGTTACACCTGATGTTAAATCAGATTTATCGGATAATAGCACAATTACTATTAAAAAAGGTGAAAGTGTTACAATTGCTCAAGAACAAGAGTTCTCACCTGAAGAAATTTTAAAAAGTTATCAATCAGTAATCGAAAAAATTGTAACAGAAAAAGTAGAAATTCCATTTAAAACTATTACTAAGGAAGTTGCGAATGGTAGCCAAAATACACAGAACCAAGTTATTCAAGCTGGTGTAAATGGTATTAAAGAAATAAAATATAGAATTAGATATCAAAATGGAAATCAAATTTCTAAAGATGTGATTTCTGAAAAAGTTATAAAAGAACCAGTTGATAAAATTATTGAAGTAAGAGCTAAAGCTACAACAAGAAGTAGTGTTGTAAGAACAGGTGCTAAAACTTGGTCTTATAGTGAAGATGATATGAATTTATTATATGCTATTACTTGTCAAGAATCAGGGTCAAGTTATGAAGGTGCGTTAGCTGTTATAACTTGTGCTGCAAATAGAGCTGAAAAGAGAGGTTCTGATCCTCTTTCTGAATATAAAAGAAAAAATCAGTTCTGTTATACAATTGATTCTCATTGGAAAAAATATTTAAATGGTAAAGTACCATCTTTTGTCAAAGAAGCAGTTAAAGATGCGTTAAACGGAAAGAGAAGTCATAACTTCTACTCTTTTAGATCATCTTGGACTGGTATAAAAGGTGTTCATATTGGTGGTAATGTTTATTTTTAAAAGATAGGGAAGAGATGGTTTTTACACCATCTTTTTCTATTATGTGAAAGATTTATACTTAAGGAGAAAAAATGAAAATAGTTTCATGTAATGTTAATGGACTTAGAGCTGCTACAACTAAGGGGTTCTATGATTTTTTTAATGAAGTGGATGCTGATTTATTTGGTATTCAAGAAACAAAAATGCAAGAAAATCAAGTTGATGATAATATGAAAAAGCTTGGTAATTATCAGTATTGGAATAGTGCTGAGAAGAAGGGATATTCTGGAACTGCTGTGTTTTTAAAGAATAAACCTTTGAATGTTACTTATGGTAGTGATAATGAAGGAAGAGTTATTACTTGTGAGTATGAAGATTTTTTCTTTGTTAATTGTTATGTTCCTAATTCTAAGAGGGAGCTTGAGAGATTGGATTACAGAATGGAGTGGGAGGATCAAATGAGGGATTATTTGATTTCTCTTGATAAGGTAAAGCCAGTTATATATTGTGGGGACTTAAATGTTGCTCATAAGGAGATAGATTTAAAAAATCCTAATACTAATTATAGATCTGCTGGATTTACTGATGAAGAAAGAAATAAAATGACGAATCTTCTTGATGCTGGATTTATAGATACTTTTAGATACATTAATCCTGATTTAACGGATGCATATTCATGGTGGTCATATATGTTCCGTTCTAGAGAAAAAAATGTAGGTTGGAGAATTGATTATGTTATTGTTTCAGACCGTATAAAGGATAAAATCAAGGATGTAAAAATTTATAGTGAAATTCTTGGTAGTGATCATTGTCCGGTTGGTCTTGATATTGATCTATAATACTTAAGTTAAATAAAAATAATAATTGTAAAGATAAAGATAAAATATAGTAATCTATTGAAAAAAATACTCGCTTATGATATATTAATCGTAAATCTTAGAGAGGTGAGTATAAATGGCTGGTTTAATAGAAAATAAAGAAAACATTTTACTTGATAATAATAAGAAAACTATCTTAGCGGTTGATGATGAAAGTTCAATCTTGGACCTTTTAAAATTTAATTTAGAAAAAGAAGGTTTTAATTTTATATCTGCAGAAGATGGTGAAGAAGGAATTAATAAAGTACTAAATGAAAAACCTGATTTATTATTACTTGATGTTATGATTCCTAAAATGGACGGATTATCTGTATGTAAGAAAATCAGACAGGAAAATATTAATATTCCAATAATTATGTTGTCAGCTAGAGGCGAAGAAATTGATAAAGTTTTGGGTCTTGAGATTGGAGCGGATGATTATATTACAAAGCCTTTTAGTCCTAGAGAAGTTATTGCAAGAATTAAGGCTAATTTAAGAAAATTTGATAAAAATAAGAGTGCTGAAGAAGAACAAAAAAATCAAATTGCTGTAGGTTCTTTAATACTTGATTTAGACAAGTTTGAAGCGATTGTTAGAGGTACTACTGTTACTGACTTAACAAGACGTGAATTTGAAGTTCTTAAGTTTTTAGCACAAAAACCTGGACAAATAGTAACAAGAGAAACTTTATTAGAAAAAGTATGGGGATATGAGTATTATGGTGATATTAGAACTGTTGATGTTACTGTAAGAAGAATTAGAGAAAAAATTGAAAAGAATACATCAAATCCAAAAATTATTATAACGAAACGTGGAGTTGGATACTATTTAGCAAATAAATAAATATAAAATAGCATTTATTACTTAAGTTATATTAATAAATGCTATTTTTCTTTGATGGAGATATTATGAAAAATTATTATTATAGATTAGTTTATATTTTTTCGATTATTGAATTGTTCTTTATTGCAATTTTTAGTATTATGATGTTTAAATTTTTTAGAGTTAGTACTAGTGATATTATAAAGATTATATGTGGTTTTGTTTTTTTAGTCTTTTTGTTTGTGATTTTATTGAAATTACATGTAAAAAATAATATTTTAGAGCCTATGTCAAGAATGCTTAATAGTCCTGATAAAAACTATTTTGATGATGGTATTGTTGAAGAAAATGATGCAGATGTATATAGAATGCTGGATTATCTTAGAAAGAATTTGAAAAAAGCAAATGATGAAAAAAAGAAAACTGATACAATTTTAGAACATATGACTGACGGTGTTGTTGCTTTTGATATGGATGAAAATGTTACATATATGAATTTAGCTGCTAAAAAATTGCTCGAAATTGATGAGAGCAAGAATAGTTTTGTAAAAATTTTTAGTAAATTTAATGATGATGATATTGATTTACAAAAAATAATTTATTTAAATACGTGGACATCATATGATAAAAAAGTTGTTTTTAATAATAAAACCATGGAATTGTTATTTGTTCCGTTTTTAGATGAAATTAATAGACCAGTAGGATTAATGGTGGTAATTCAGGATATCAGCGAACATGAGAGATTAAATGAAATGAGAAAAGAGTTTGTGGCTGATGTGTCACATGAGTTGCAAACTCCATTAACATCTATTAAAGGTTTTTCTGAAAATTTATTAGAAGATGAATGTGATGTCGAGACACAGAAACATTTTTTAAAAATTATAAATGATAATGCTAATAGAATGGAAAATTTGATTCATGATTTGTTAACTTTATCTAAGTTTGATGGTAAAAGAGAAAATAATAAACCAGAAAAGTTTGATTTGGGTCAGTTAACTAAAGAATGTAGTGAAAAGTTTGAAATTGAAATTAAGAAGAAAAATATTGATTTAAAATGCTTTGTTACTGCAGAAGTTCCGCTTGTTTATGCTAATAAAGATGGTATTGAGAGAGTAATTTTGAATATTATTAGTAATGCTGTAAAATATACTCCTGATGGTGGTAAAATTGATATATATATTGGATTTGTGCATAATGACGCATATGTAAAAATTAAGGATACTGGGATTGGTATTCCTAAAGATGATGTTGAAAAAGTTTTTGAAAGATTTTATAGAGTTGAAAAGGCTCGCTCAAGAAAAATGGGTGGTACGGGACTTGGTCTTTCAATCGCAAAGGAAATTATAGAACAGAATAAAGGAACTATTAAGATTAATAGTGATTTAGGAAAAGGTACTGAGGTAATTATCAAGATACCTACAATTAGTGAAGAAGAGGGTTAATATGAGTGATTCTACTAAAAATATTTTAGAATGGATATATTGTATTGTTATTGCTATTATTTTAGCTTTATTGATTAAGTTTTTTTTAGGTACACCGACTGTTGTGAAACAGTATTCAATGTACCCAACATATAAACCAAATGATAGATTAATTTTAAATAGATTGGAAAGGTCGAAGATGCCCAAAAGAGGTGATGTTGTAACTTTTGAAGCTCCTTCAAAAAATATATATGGACCTGGAGAATATGATTTGAATAATCCTGTGGCAAAATATGCATATCAACCTATTAATATTTTTAATAAATTTACTTATTATGTATTAGAAATAAATAAAACATCTTATATTAAGAGAGTTATTGCAATTGAAGGTGATAAAGTTGAAATTAAAGATGGAAAAGTTTATATAAATAATGAATTATTGCCTGAAAAATATTTAGCAGAAGGTCTTAAAACAGAGGCAACTGGAGTATTTAATAATTTTATAGTACCAAAAGGATGTGTTTTTCTAATGGGTGATAATCGTAGTGGTTCTATGGATTGTAGAAATTTTGGATGTATTCCTGTAGAAAGAATTGAGAGTAAAGTTGTATTTAGATTTTGGCCTTTTAATAAAATAGGACCTACAAAAAAGGAGAATTAGATGTTCGAAAATATTTTAGGAAATGATAATATTAAAAAATATCTAATTAATTGTATTAATAATAAAAATTTTTCACATAGTTATATTTTTAGTGGTAATAAAGGTGTCGGAAAATACACTTTAGCTAAAGAATTTTCTAAAATGATTTTAGAAGATGATATGATGCAGGATTATTATGAACTTAAACCTTATGGAAAATCGGTTAAAATTGCACAAATAAGAGATTTGCAAGCTGAAATTAATATTAAACCTGTTGTTTCGGAAAAGTCTGTTTATATTATCGATGATGCTGATTTAATGACGGTGGAAGCACAAAATTCGTTGCTTAAAACTCTTGAAGAACCACCTAAATATGTAGTGATTATTTTGATTGTGCACAATGAGAGCAATATTCTAAGTACTGTTAAGTCTAGATGTATTAATCTGCATTTTAATAAATTGTCAAATGAAGATATACAGAAATATTTTATTGATAATAATTTAAATATTGAAAAAGAGAGTATTGATGTTTTTAAAGTTTTAAACGGAAGTTTAAATAATATTAATTTTATTAAAGATGATTATGATGAATTGCTTAGATTATTAAATTTTGTGAGAAGTTTGGAAAATGGTAAAATAATTGAAATATATAAAAATGCAGAGGTTTTTTATGATAATCATGATAAAATTATTAGATTACTAGAATATTTAAATTTTTTGTTGTTTGAAAATTCGTATTTTCAATTAGTTGAAATTGTAGAAAAAACTAAAAATAAAATTTTAATGAATAATAATTTTGAAATGTGTATTGATTATATGATTTTGAATTTTATAGAAAATTTATAATGAGGAGTTATTTTGAAAACTGTAATTGGTGTTAAATTTAGAGAAAATGGCAAGATTTATTATTATGATCCTGTTGATGAAATTTTTCAAATAGATGATTATGTTTTTGTTGATACTTTAATGGGCTTGGAATTAGCAGTTGTAGCTGTTGCAAATAAGGAAATTGATGAAAAATGTTTGAGAAATGAATTAAAATCAATAAAGGGTAAGGCAAATAATAATGATAAAAAAATTGCTGAAGAGAATAAAGTTGCGGCTAAGAAGGCTTTTGATCTTTGCAAAGATAAAATAGAAAGTTATAAATTACCGATGACTTTAATTGAAGCTAGATATTTGTTTGATAAATCAAAGCTGATTTTTAGTTTTACTTCTGATGAAAGAGTTGATTTTAGGGATTTAGTTAAAGATCTTGGTTCAATTTTTAGAACAAGAATAGAACTTAGACAAATTAGTGTACGTGATCAATTAAGTCAAATGGAAGGTTGTTGTGGTATTTGTGGAAGAGAGCTTTGTTGTCAAAAATTTATTAATGATTTTGATACTGTTTCGGTAAAAATGATAAAAGAACAAAATTTATCGTTAAATACTTCTAAAATGACTGGAAATTGTGGTAAATTAATGTGTTGCTTAAGATATGAACAAAATGTTTATGAAGATAAAGCAAATATGCTTCCGAAGCCTGGTGCTAAAGTTTTTTGTAAGACTGAAGGTAAAGGTGTAGTTGATTCA